>CAYGHZ010000035.1:0-15086 GCA_964349635.1 uncultured Candidatus Marinamargulisbacteria bacterium | reverse complement strand
AATGTAACATATGTTAAGATTTATTTACAATGAAGATCTTAAATTTCTTGGATATATTTGACAACAAGATTGTCTGGCAGATTTTGAGATGTTTCGTGAGAAATCGCTCCGCGTTTACCGGACGACACCTCGCGCAGCTTGTCGGTGTTAATAACGTAACTGTCACTTCATACTTGGAGAAATTGGTTGAGGAAGGAGTTCTCGAAAAATCGGTCGCAGGTAAGTCGTATCTGTATAGAATACGATCTTCTCACATCGTAGAAAAGATCATTCTACCGTTGATCGAAAGCGAGCAAAAAATATATTCGGATGTAAAGAAAATTCTTACGATGCGCTTTCGATCGGATTGTGTAGGGCTGGCCATTTATGGCAGTTACGCAACGCAAAGAGAAACAGCGAAGAGTGACTTGGATATTTGCTTTCTTGTTTATAAGAAAACGAAACATGTGCTCCAAAAAATTGATAAATATGCAGAAGAATTTAGGGAGAAATACGGTCTAGTCCTCGAGCCTTATATCTTGACTGTTAGGGAATTTCAGTCGAAGCAGAATTTAGAGGTAGTCAAATCGATTGTCCAAAATGGGGTTTGGTTGATTGGGGATTCTAAGGTGCTTCTGAGAATGATATGAGGAAAAAGGGAAGTACTAAGCCGGTTCAAAATCACGAAGCGGAAAGTTATTTTCTTAAAGCCAAAGAATTTTATTCTTCAATGAAGCTGGAAGAAGAATTTGAGAAATGGAATACGGTGGGCTTATGCGGCGTTCATTGCGCAATATCGGCAAGTGACGCGCTTTTGGCAATACAAGCGAAAATTCGAAGCAAAAGTCAAAACCATTATGATGTCGTGAGCCTTGTTCGTCAGCACATCGTTCACCCAGAAACCAAAATTCAAACCAATCGGCTCGAAAGAATCATTAAGTTAAAAAATGTTGTCGAGTATGAGGGCGAGATGTTTACCCAAAAGCAGGCGAAATCTATAGTGCTTGATGTCGAGCGCTACTTTGCATGGGTTAACGAGATTTGCAATTAAGGTTGAAATTGCCGTGCGGACATTGTAGTATTTTTTTATATTTATCCCGCTTTTTTTTCTATTTCTTTTTACCAGTACAATCCAGGCTGCGGAGAATATCCACATTAAGGCCGATATCTTTGAATTGGATGCGAAAAAAAATCAAGTGGTGGCGTCCGGAAACGTCGTTGTCAATCAAAACGATATGACGTTGTATGGTCGGATGGCCCAGTTTGATCAAGATCGACAATGGGTGCATCTGTTTGGCCCGGTTACATTGCGTCAGGGAGAGATGGTGTTGACCAGCAAGGAGATCAAGGCGTATTCGCAGGAAAATCGAGTGGATGCGATGGGTAATGTTCAATTTCGTTTTGGCGATATTCACGGTACGGCGGACAAAACAAGTTACGAACGAATGCGGCAGCGGGTGCAATTAGAGGGGCGACCCAAAGCCTGGCAAGGAACGGATGAGATTTCAGGACAATCGATTTCAATTGATCTTAAACGGGGAAAAATTATTACCAAAGGCGATGCAAAAGTGATATTAAATCTGGATAAAATAAAAAAATAAGGGGTCGTTGTGCTAGAACAAACCTTTACGCAACCTGCATTTACAAAGACGGATAAAGAAGAAATATACGACGTCGTCATTATTGGCGCGGGTCCTGCCGGGATGTCGGCGGCTGTTTGCGCCGGCCGCGCGATGTTAAAAACGCTGTTGATTGATAAAGCGTTGCCCGGTGGTCAGACCGCGACCGCCTATAAAATCGACAATTATTTAGGGTTTCCTCAGGGAATATTGGGGTCCGATCTTTCGACGAAAATGGAAGACCAATTGCGCGATCACAATGTCGAATTTGCATGTGAATATGTGGAAGATATCGGCGAAACCGAAGGTGGGGCCAAGATCGTTAAAACCGATTTGGGTACAAACTACAAGACTCGGACGGTAATCGTGGCGCCGGGCCTTGAGCCAAAGAAATTAGATAACGAATTAGAGCGCAAATTTCTGGGTCGTGGGATTTCGTATTATGCCCAGTGCGACGTGGATTATTATAAGGGCAAAGACGTGGCGGTATTGGGTGGCGGGAATTGCGCCTGTTACGCGGCGGATTATTTGGCCGACCATGTTAATAAGCTGTATTTGATTCACCGCTCTGACCAAATTAAAGCCGTAAAAAGTCTCAAAGAAAAAGTGTTGAGCAACCCCAGGATTATTCCGATGTGGAACTCTCAAGTCGTGGATATTTTTGGATTAGACAAAGTCGAAAAAATTAAATTAGAAAATGTGATTAACCGCCAATATACCTGGATTGATGTAAAAGTCATTTTTGTTTATGTCGGTCGGATTCCCCCGAAACAAATTTTGAGTCTCGATTTGCAGGTAGACGAACAAGGGTTCATTATTACCGATCAGTACATGCGCACCAACAAACGCGGAATTTATGCCGCCGGCGATATCCGCTCCAAACAGATTCGCCAGATTGCCACGGCGGTCTCCGATGGCATGATCGCGGCCATTAACGTTGCCAGGGAATTATCCGAAAAATGACCCGTTTGGCCGTTATTCAGTTTCCCGGTAGCAACTGTGAATATGAAACGCAACGAGCGGCGAACTATTATGGATTTTCGGCAGACATTATTCGCTGGAATTGCTCTCCTGGCGATTTCCATGCTTACCACGCGTACATTTTGCCTGGCGGATTTTCCTATCAAGACCGCGTGCGATCCGGGGCCATTGCATCCAAGTTGCCGATTTTAGGATGGCTTCAGGAAGCCTCTGCTCAGGGTAAGCCGATCTTAGGTATCTGCAATGGTTGCCAAATTTTGGCCGAAGCCGGTTTGGTGCCCGATTTTGCCGAGACCAATGCGGTCGAAATTGCATTACAACATAACACCCGCGACGGCGAGCGTTGGGGCTTTGTATGTGATTGGGTGTTTGTCCGCATCGAACGGCCGGAATTATGCGTATTTACCCGCCAGTTCAGTCCCAACGACGTATTGCCCGTTCCCATTAATCATGGCGAAGGGAAGTTTGTATTAAGCGAAACCGTGCGCAAACGATTAAACGAATTAACGATGATGACCTACTGCAAACCCTACGGTCACCCGGAGCCCAGCTATCCCACCAACCCCAATGGTTCCACGCTAAATATCGCGGCGTTAAGCAATAAAAAAGGCAACGTTCTGGCGATGATGCCGCATCCGGAACGCGCGTCGTTTGTGCGGCAAATTCCGTTTTGGATAGCCGGTGAATGGCCCGATAAAAAGAGAAAGCAGTTTCAAGCCGGACAAGATGGCGCGGGCCCGTGGGAAAAATTGTTCGTATCGGTCAAAGAGTACGCTTTATGCTTGTAAAGCTATACACTCAGCTCAAACAATCCGATTTGCACTGCTTGTCGGCATTCGAAGCCATTCAACGGTATTTGGGCTATGGGCAACTTCGTCAACTTCGCCGTTTCGGATCGTGGGAATTGGAGCTCGATTCGGCGGCCGACGTCCATCACATCTTAGAAAATTCGTTTTATTTAGTGAACCCCAACAAAGAGTCTTATATGTTATCGCAACTCCCGAAGCCAAATTTAAAAGAGGGCGAAAAAAGACTTTTGGTAAAAGTGAACGAATCGGAAAGCCACGATCAGACGATTAAGAAAATAAAGCAAAAAACAGGAGTGCAATTACATTCGCTTCACCGTTATTTAATTTGGGAATTGATTGGCCCTGTGTCAGAAGATTTTGTTAAAAACGTCGTTGTGTCATCGTCCCGAACCCAAGGACTGCTGGTCAATCCCGTTAGTCAAACGTTTGAATGCCTGACCTAAGTATTATCATCGTCAATTACAACGGCGCGCACTTTATTAAAGAGTGTCTGGATTCAGTATTTGCCAGCAAGACGCGATTTAGTTTTGACGTGGCGTTGGTCGACAATGCATCTAAGGACAACTCTCTCGAAATACTTGATCCCTACAAAAACAAAATTCAGATCATCGCAAATTTGGAAAATAAAGGTTTTTCCGCTGCCAATAATCAAGGCATTCGAGCGACCAAAGGCCGCTATGTGTTTCTATTAAATAACGACACAGTGTTAAAGCCGGACACGCTTGAAACTCTTTTAGATTATTACGAGAAAAATCCCGAACTAGGCGCGTTGGCTCCCCGGTTATTAAACGCAGATGGTTCTATTCAATATAGCGGTAGTGTGTTGGGGCATTGGCAATATCGATCAGAAAAGCCCAGAAAAGTTTCATTTTTATCCGGCGCCGCATTTTTGTCTAGCAGGGAGATTATGGATCAAGTCGGCGGGCTCGATGAAAATTTCTTCTTTTACAATGAAGATGTCGATCTCTGCAAAATGATCTTAAAGCTTGGAAAACCGCTAGTTTATTTGCCGCAAGCGCAGCTCATTCACTACGGCGGCCTGTCGACGGCGACGCGTAAAGCCGCGTCAGTGATAGAAGGCTATCGCGGCGGCCTTTATCTATGCAAAAAACACTATCCGGGCTGGGTCTATCTATTATATAAAGGACTGGTGGCCATAGATGTTGCAGTCCGATATGTAGTTGCGCGTGGTGAACTGCGGCAGGCCTACGCCAAAATCGCGAAGCTACTTCTGGTATTCCTGCTCATCTCAAGCAGTCTGATGGCAAAAGTTTACGACATTCCGGCCGATCTACTGCAAGAAGGCAGGGCGCTAAAAAAAATATATGTCGCGAGCCCCAATGCGGAAGCTACATTCGAGTTGGCAATGAATTATGCTTACACCGGCCGAATCGAAAAAGGCTGGGAGTTGTTGAAAAAAGTGCCGCCGCCTTATGCGGACGTGGTGATCAAGAAATATGGGGGGCCGAGCACCGAGTGGAAAACACATTTTAAGTTGGCGTTCGGTTATTATTTTAAGGAACAAAAAAAAGAAGCGCTTCAAGAGTTTCAGAAAGTATTGAAAATCGAACCCAAGCAGATTTGGGCGATGGGCTTCATTGCCTTGGTCTTGGGAGACCTGGGACACACGGACGAGGCTATTTCCTGGTGTAAAAAAGCCCTCGCCATCGAAAAAAATGCGACGGCGATTCACTTCTTGCTGGCCGAAGCGCAACGCCGAAAGGGCAATATTATGGCGGCGTTGGGGGAACTTATGATCGTGGGACGTCTAAAATCCGAAGAGGCGATCGTCCGTGATAAGGAAGACTAGCCGGCTTCAAAAAACCCTTGGCTATTCGGCGTTCGGGGTGTTTTTGGCGTTTACGGTGTTTTTTGCGCTAATCGAACCGAATATCCTCGCTCCCACCAAAAAAGATCCGTTTCAGCCGGCATTTACGTTTGAAGACGTCCGGATTACGCAGTTGGATAAGGGGATTATCGCCTGGAAAATTGAATCGGACCAAGCGCAGATCAGCCATGACAATCAATTTGCGATCCTTAAAGAAATTCGCGGCCAGTTTTTTGATAAAAAAAAACGCGTAGCCCAAATGACGGCGCCTCAGGCAGTGGTCGATATGAAAGACGCCAACATGGCCCTAAATGACGCTCAGGCTAAATTTGATCTAGGAGATCGCCAAATCAAGATGGTTTCCGACTCGCTCAACTGGGACGCGGTTGTCCAACGTTTTGTCGCGGAAGGCAATGTTAGGGTAGACTCGGGTAAAATTGCGTTGTTTGGCGATCGGTTTGAAGTCGATCTGCCTCAACGAAGACTCGTCATCAGTCGCGGCAGCCGCGCGGAGATTATTCCCTAAACGAATGAGAAAAATTGTTGCCGTCCGGAATCCGGGTTTCCGGGACTTAACTTTGAGGTTACCGGAAGACGCTCGTGCGATGGTGCGGGAAGAAATGGGAAAGGAAAGCCTTCCAGTCCCCAAAGGTCATAAGGAACAAGTCCAATTTATTTTGAATGTTTTGGATGATGTATATTTTTTTGGCCGCTTCAATCAGAAAGACCCTGTTCTTGTGGCGAAAATCGCATTCTGTTTGGATGCGCCGAGTTATCCCAGCATCGAAATAATTAAAGATTTCGGATTTAATAGACGCTTTTTTTCGCTGCGGGATCTCAAATACGCTCCACTTACTTTCGATGCCCTGGTTGCTTGCGCTGGCTTTAATTCTGTCAGTTCTGCCCAATTACATTCAGACTTCCTTTTGATATTATCGGATCAACGGGTGCGTTCGTTTATATTTTTTTCCTTAGGGTCGGATAACCATACCTCACAGACGACTTATTATTGGGCGAAGACTTTCAATGCTTGCGCAGGCACTTTTGAGGGAGATGCAGCCGGCATGTTTAATTTTGCTTGCGCTCTGGCGCGACAGTCGGAGTACGCGGCGTTTTTCAAACGTCAGATCGAAGATAAGGACCTCGGAGAAGGGCAAGGCCTACACAAATACTTTGATTCGAAAAAAATCGATCAACTTCAGACTACGATCGGGCTCACGCTCCGAAAAAATAGCGGTGTTTTTGCCTTTTCTCTAAGCAACACAGTGGATTACCTCAATTCATCCTGGGTGATCTCGGATGAAATTTTAATGGGTTTAAATAATGCTCCTTTTAGCCGTTCTGTGCCCTCTTTTTTGAATGACTCATGTGATACCGGTCTCCACCCTAATTCTATCCTGGAATGGTCCGCAGCTGAGATAAAAGGAATGACCGCGATAAATTACGTTGGCCGCTCGATCGTTTTTCAGGATGGGGACGGACAGATAATTATTTTAAAGTTTTTAAAGTTGGGAGAGTCTTTGGAGAGGCTGGCGGCGGAGGCGGCAAAGGCCGATCATCTCGGTGTTCGTTTGCCTGAATTGGGTATTTCGGGGTTCAAATGGCGCTCATCGAGAATTTTTAGCGTGAATCGTCGAGCGTTGCCCATCGATCAAGGGAGTTTTAATCGGCAATTGCAAGAAGGTGAAATTGCTCTTGATTCGCATGCCGGTCGTTTAGCTGCCATTGGTTACCGGGTGGCCGAGAATCGCTTGGCGGATTTCACCACTTATTTTGAAGATATTCCCTGGCAGAAAACGGCCGAGCCTTTTTCAGATTCGATGCGGGTAATGGGTCTTTTAGCGAAGGAAGGATTGTTTCACCAGTCTTTAACGACGTTGCCTCAGTTTCATTCCACCGATTCCGGCCGGGAATGGCTTTGGAATATTTCCTCCCGAATGGTTCAGTTTAATAGACAGATTCTTCATTCAGGCACGTTAGGCTCTATTTTTGATTTTAAATTTTCAAATCTGAGAAGCGGAATGGTGGCGGACTTCGATCATCTTGAGTCGATTACCGATTTGGTACATGACACAAAGGGAATTATTCAAGAGGAAGACAGATGTGAAATTAATGTCAAAATTAACGATGGTTCATGTGTTGTTGGTCAAACATTTACTCATATCGGAAAAATGATCCAACAAGCATTGGTTATTTTGATGAAAGCCTATGTCAAAGATAATCCGTTTGATGTTAATAGCCCGGGTAGATCGGAAGCGATTCGCTATCTGGAAGATACCGTTAAAAATGGTTTTTTAGCTTTTTCCGAAGCGTATACGGGATTAACTCTTGAGCCTGTTATGGCTGCGTTTTCGGCTCATGGTCTGGACACTAACCGCATTTGGCATCAGGTGGCTTATGAAATGGCGGCGTTTTGTTCGTTTGAAATTGAATGCGCTGCGTCGTTTAACCGTCCGTTGCCTTCCGTTCTTTTCGATCCGGATGTTAGGCTTATCTTTCCGAGGGGGACGTCTTCTCTCTCGATGGACGAATATGTTAAAGCTGCAGCCTTAGACGGCGGAAGGCTACCCTCGTTTATGGGAATTCGTGTGTGTAGCCCCAGGGGGGCGGAGGTAGACCGCATTCTGTATTGCTTCTCCAGGAGACTGCACGAACAGACTGCCGAATTTTTTAATCGTGCTTTTCCCTGGGCCAATGTCGATATCGAACGGCAGGCGGATATCCAATCTATTTTCATAACTCTAGCGCCAAAGCGGGGAGAGGCTTACTCTCGTGAACGGTTGCAGTCGGATATGACCATGCATTTGGCGCCGTTTCGAAACGCAGGGGTCGCAAATGGTGTATATCCGTTCCAATACCAGCAGGCGCTGATGGCGATCGGGATTGCCACGGTGATGGAACTGTTTCAAGAAAGGTAAATGGTTTTTGACCAATTTCAGATTGCGCACTAAAGTGGTCTGATATGAAACTGGTTGAATTCATAACACGCCACAGTCCCCACTCGCGCCGGAAAGTCATGGACTTTCTAAAAACCGGGCTAATCACGATCAACGGAAAAACGGCCGATTCGCTGACCGTCGAAGTCAACGAAAAACATGACGTTGTGTGCATTCAGGAAAAACATATCCAATACGACGGCCGGTTTTATTATTTTAAATTCAACAAACCCGCTGGCGTGATCAGTTCTCTATCGGACGAGCGAGATCGAGTCGACTTACGGGACTATATGACCCAGTTGCCTGCGTCGGTGTTTCCGATCGGCCGGTTGGATCGTAAAACCAAGGGGCTGTTGCTGTTTACGAATGATGGCGATTTTGCGCATCGCATCTCGCATCCGTCGTATTTCATTCCAAAAACCTACAAATTAGAACTCGACAAACCCATTACCCGAGGTGATGCCCACCGTCTCACGGCCGGAATTGTCTTAGAAGATGGACCTGTACAATTTGAAAAAGCCTTGCTCGATTCGCACCGCGACATGGTCGTTACATTAAGCGAAGGACGCAATCGCATTGTTCGTCGGACATTCGCTCATTTGGGCTACGAAGTCGTCAAATTAAAACGCGTGTCCATCGGCCCGATTCTGCTCGGCCATTTGCCCGAGGGCGACTTCGCTGCGCTGGCCCCGCATGAGTTGCGCGCCATGAAAGAAATATTATATAGTTCCGACCAAGTGGCGGCGTAGCTCAGGTGGTTAGAGCACACGGTTCATACCCGTGGTGTCACTGGTTCGACCCCAGTCGCCGCTACCAACACTCAGAAGGGGCCTTTTTATGACGCGTTTTCGATTTGCAACGACAGCACTTTTCGCGCTGGTATTACTGGTATGTTTTTACTTTATTTCGTCGCTGTATCCGGAGGTGTTGTGGTTCCGGTCGTTTGGATTTGAATCCGTTTGGTGGTTTTTCTTCTCTCTAAAATGGGGGACATTCGTTGTTGCGTTTGCGCTTGTTTTTGCCTGGCTCTACGGGCACGCGGCGTTGGCGCGTCGAATTTCAAATACAGCTCAAGGATTCACCTCAACGCCATTCCAATTTATCAACCAATTGATCGTCCAACTGGGCGCCGGCGCATCCGCTTCCGGTCCGGTATCCCGGTTGATGACAACGGTCGCCATCGCTTTTTTTTCGGTGGTTATCGCGCTAACCGTCCGGTCGTTGTCGCTGGATGTCTTCTCGTTTATTCATCAGGTGCCGTTCGGTCTTAAAGACCCGGTCTTTTTAAAAGATATTTCGTATTACACGTTTACGGTTCCGCTGCTAAAAAGCATCCAGTCCGTCAGCTTCTTTTTAATTATGGTGACATTGATTTTGGTCGGCTGGATATATTTTTCTCAACGTCGATGGAACGCTTCGGTCAAGCGCCACGTGTTTGCCTTATTGGCAATTCTGTTTGCGCTGGTTGCCATAGGCGATGCGTTAAAAATTTATAGTGTCTTAAATTCCAAAACCGGCATCGTCTTTGGCGCCGGCTACACCGACATCAGCTTCTACCTAAAATATTATAAAGCGTTGACCGTGGCCTATGCGTTGGCAGCGGTATTTTTTGCAATTTCGGCCCTTCGAGCCGGGTTTCTGGCGCCGGTGGTTTTTGTGGTCGTTATCGTGGCTCTAAGTTTTATATCGCGGTTGGTGATTCCCGGAGCCATTCAAAGTTATGTAGTGTCGCCTAATGAATTGAATAAAGAAACGGTATTCTTACGCCACAATATTGCATTAACTCGATACGCGTACGGTTTGGATCATATCGAAGAAGTTCCGTTTCCCGCCGATTACACCCTAACCTCCAAAGACGTTCAAAATAGCGCCGTGTTGCTAGAAAACATTCGCTTATGGGATCCGGAACCACTCAAACAGACATTCGGGCAGCTTCAGGAAATTCGCCCTTATTACGAATTTATTAACATCGATGTTGATCGCTATTTCATCGATGGCAAGATGCAACAGGTGATGTTGTCGCCGCGCGAATTGGATATTTCTCAGTTGGCCCAATCCGAACGATGGGTCAATCGGCACCTCGTTTATACCCACGGTTACGGTGTCTGTATGTCGCCTGTCAGCACGGTGACGCCCAAAGGATTGCCCAGCTTTTTCGTGAAAGACATTCCTCCCGCATCGACGTTTGGGTTGGACATATCGCGACCGGAAATTTATTTTGGCGAAAAATCCAATCACTATATCGTGGTGAATACCAAACAGCCGGAATTTGATTTTCCCAGCGGCGATCAGAACGAATATACCAATTATGCCGGTAAGGGCGGCGTCATTCTGGATTCATTTATTAAGCGGCTGATTTATGCAATGAAATTTTCAGATATTAAATTGCTAATCAGTACCCAGCTCACCGAAAAAAGCAGAATTTTATATGACCGACAAATCAAAACCATCGCTCAAAAAATCGCTCCCTTCTTGCTTTACGATAAAGACCCTTATTTGATCCTAACTCCGGAAGGCCGGATGGTCTGGATGTTGGACGCCTATACCGTTAGCTCGCGATTCCCTTATTCAGAGCCCTATAACGGGGGTGTTAATTATATTCGAAACGCCGTGAAAATAACGGTCGATGCCTATGATGGCGAGGTTCATTTTTATGTTGTAGACAGCAAGGATCCGATTATCGCCACCTATCAAAAGATTTTCCCGGAACTTTTCGAATCGTTTGATGCGATGCCCGATCAGCTGAAAGCCCATATTCGGTACCCGAAAGACCTATTTACCGTTCAGGCCAAGATGTACAGCACGTATCACATGACGGATCCGCAAGTATTTTACAATCGCGAAGATCCGTGGGATTTGCCGCTGGAAACCTATGACAACGCCGAACGGGTGATGGATCCTTATTATATTGTGACCCAAATTCCCGGCGATGCGCATGAGTCGTTTGTCATGATGTTGCCATTTACTCCTAAAAACAAAAATAACATGATCGCCTGGTTGGGCGCGCGTTGCGACCTGGACGACTACGGCAAATTGACGGTATTTAAGTTTTCTAAAGAGCGCACCATCTATGGCCCCCGCCAAATCGAATCTCGAATTGATCAGGATACGGAGATCTCTAAGAATTTGACGCTGTGGGGTCAGGCGGGGTCGCGCGTTATCCGAGGTAACTTGATGGTGATCCCGATCAAAAATTCGTTAATCTATGTAGAACCGATTTACCTGCAAGCCACGCAAAGCCAGTTACCGGAGCTCAAACGCGTCGTGTTGGCGTATTCCGACACGGTGGTCATGGCCAAAAACTTAGAAGAGGCGGTAGACATCGTGTTCGGTGGCAAAACGCAGATTAGTTCCGACAGCGATCCGTTGGAAGAATCCGTTCCCCAAAAGAAGCAAGATACCACCGGCGAGCTGCTCCGAAAGCTGAGCGCTCAGATCAAGAGCATTGATCGAATCGTCGATGAACTGCTAAAATCCAAAAAATAATGCCTACGTACGAATACAAGTGTTCTGCCTGTGGTCATCGCTTTGAAGCTGTTCAGTCCATGACCGAAGAGCCGTTGACCGAATGTCCAAAATGCGGCAAAACAGTCAATCGCGTCATTGGCCGCAACGTCCTGATCAGCTTTAAAGGGTCGGGATTTTATGTGACGGACAGTAGTACTTCCGGCGCTGAAAAAGCGCCTGCAGAAAAAAAGGCTTAGTTCAGGCTTAACTCCACGTAGAGCTTCCGGGCAAAGAATTCCAGCGTAACCTTGAGACAATTGGTTTGGCGCAATCCCTTTTCCCCCTCATTGGCGACCAGTTTCTTGAGGTTTTGTGCGGCGGGCTGGTTATTCATATCTTTCTCCTCATTCAGTTCCACGTTTTTTGCCTCCTAGATACGAGATATTTCCCGTTTTTCGGTTTTCCTAAACATTCATGATTTATGGTCTATAATGAAGTTGTATGGATATCCAACAACTTCCCGGATTGCTGTATCAAAACGTCCGGATTCGACCGAACCGCGAGGCGCTTTATGCGAAGGTAGGCGGGCGTTATCAGCCGCTGACGTATGTCCAGGTCTACGATCAGGTACGATCGTTTGCATTTGGTCTGCAGGATCTCGGACTAAAGCGCGGCGAGCGGGTAGCCTTATTGTGCAAAAACCGGCCCGAATGGGTTGTGGCGGATCTGGCTGTTATGGCTCTTGGCGCGGTTGTGGTTCCCATCTATCCCACGTTAACCCCGCCTGAAATCGATTACATTATGCAAGATTGCGCCGCCAAAATCGCCATTGTGGAGACCGCCAATTATATTCCTAAAGCAGAGACCGTGATTGTGATCGAAAAATCCAGCCACCTCCGGTTTTCGGATCTCTTGAAGAACAAGGGGTCGGAGAAAGAATTTCTCGATACCATGCAATCCGTAACCCGGGATGACCTGGCTAGTATCGTCTACACCTCAGGAACCACAGGCAACCCAAAAGGAGTCATGTTAACCCATGGCAATTTTCTGTCTAACGTCGAGGACGTGTTGCAGGTGTTGCCGTTGACCGATCAGGAAGTCGTGTTGTCGTTTTTGCCACTATCGCATGTGTTCGAACGAACCGCCGGATATTATTCCCTATTGGCGATAGGAGGCAAAGTATATTACGCAGAAAATATGGATACTGTCGGAGACAATATTCGAGAATGCAAGCCGACTGTGGTTGTCAGCGTTCCTCGATTATACGAAAAGATCCAAGCACGGATTTTGGACGGGCTGCATGGGCTTAAAAAGCCCATTTTTTATTGGGCGCTGAAAGTGGGTCAACGCCAACGAAAATCCAATCATCGCACGGTTTGGGAGAAGCTGGAATATTGGTTCGCCAAAAAACTGGTAATCAACAAAGTTCAGGCCAGGACCGGCGGCCGATTGCGATTTTTTGTGTCGGGCGGGGCGCCGTTGGGGCGAGAGCTGGGACGTTTTTTTGAAAACCTGGGACTCTTAATTATCGAAGGTTATGGATTAACCGAAGCGGCGCCGATAATTTGTTGCAACCGACTGGATAGTTACAAAATGGGAACCATCGGGTTACCGTTGCCCAGTCAAACAATCAAGTTAGCGGAAGACGGAGAACTGCTCGTCAAAGGCCCCAACATCATGAAGGGATATCTGAATCAAGAAACGGCCACAAAAGAGGCTATCGACACCGAGGGGTGGCTGCATACCGGCGATATTGCGACGATCGATTCCGATGGATTTGTTTCCATTGTTGACCGAAAAAAAGAGATTATCGTGTTATCGAATGGGAAGAAAGTTCCGCCCCAGGTTATCGAGCGGGTATTAACGACCAGCAAATTTATTTCCCAAGTCGTTGCGATTGGCGAAAAGCGAAATTATTTAACAGCGCTGATTGTGCCTCACATTGTACGTTTAAAGAAAGTCGCTGCAAAAAAAGGAATTAAATTCGGCAACGATGCGGAACTATTAAAAAATCCCGGCGTGATCGAATTTTACGGTCAGCTGGTCAGCCAAAAGCTAACGGACTTCGCCAATTTTGAAAAAGTAAAAAAGTTTGTGTTATTGGATCATGAGCTATCTCACGAAACCGGCGAACTGACGCCGTCGCTTAAACCGCGTCGCAAAATTATTTCCGAAAAATTCGCTGATCAAATTGAAAAAATGTATAAGGAGCCGTCATGAACGAACGCATAGCGATAATCGATGGAATACGAACGCCGTTTGGAAAAGCGGGCGGAATGTTAAAAGATATGACGGCCGATGAATTGGGAGCAGTGGTTGTTAAGGAAATCATGGCGCGCAACCCACTGGAAATCGACGAGGTGATTTTTGGCAATGTGGCGCAGCCGTCCGACGCAGCCAACGTCAGTCGAGTGATCGCGCTCAAAGGCGGATTGCCGGATCGGGTCCCGGCGATGACGGTACATCGCAATTGCGCCTCCGGTATGGAATCCATTACCTCAGCGGCCAGCCGGATTTTGATCGGGGATTCGGATATTATTTTGGCGGGCGGGACGGAATCGATGTCGAATATTCCGCTTCTGTATGGCCGAAAAATGACGGCGTTGTTTGCAGATTTGGCCAAAGCGAAAACGACGATGCAGAAGTCGAGCGTATTGTTGCGGTTTCGCCCGTCGTTTTTAAAGCCGCGCGTCGGCGTCATCGAAGGCTTAACCGATCCGATTTGCGGGCTGGTTATGGGGCTGACAGCCGAAAATCTGGCGCGCGAGTTTCATATTACGCGCGAAGCCCAGGATGAATTTTCATTGCGCAGTCATCAATTGGCGGCTAATGCGATCGAATCGGGCCTATTTGACGACGAGATTGTTCCCGTTCCGGTGGCTCCTGCTTATAAAGTTGTAGCGAAACAAGACGAAGGCGTACGAAAAGGACAGACGATTGAACAGCTTCAAAAGTTAAGACCGTATTTTGATCGCGTCGCCGGTACGGTAACCGTTGGCAATTCATCGCAACTGACCGACGGAGCCGCCGCGGTGATTGTCATGACCGAATCCAAGGCCAAAGCGATGGGACTAAAGCCGCTGGGATATTTAAAAGCCTATGCCTATGCCGGACTGGAACCTCATCGTATGGGAATGGGGCCGTATTATGCGACATCGAAACTGTTTAAGCGTACCGGAATGACCATGAAAGATATAGATTTGATCGAAATGAACGAAGCCTTCGCGGCGCAGATTCTGGCGAATTTTGTAGCCTTTGAAAAAGACTTGGGCAAGATAAATATCGATCGATTTAATGTGAATGGCGGCGCAATCGCGCTGGGACATCCGGTGGGCACCAGTGGGACACGTCTGGTGATTACGTTGCTGAAAGAATTGCGGCGCAGAAACTTGCGCCGAGGCTTGGCGTCCTTGTGCGTGGGAGGCGGTCAGGGCGCGGCTCTTGTGTTAGAAGTTTAAAGTATAGTTTAAATAAAATTGTTTTGTGG
>CAYGHZ010000034.1:6545-15219 GCA_964349635.1 uncultured Candidatus Marinamargulisbacteria bacterium | reverse complement strand
CATATGACGATCTTCAGCCTTTTCGATCACTTCTTGTGTGGCGCCCAACATTTCAACGCCATATTTTTCAAATACGCCGCGCTTGGACAATTCCATCGCCAAATTAAGTGCGGTTTGACCGCCAAGCGTCGGCAACACCGCATCGGGGCGTTCTTTCTCAATAATTTTGGTCAGAACTTCCGGCGTTAGCGGCTCGATATACGTTCTATCCGCCATCGACGGATCAGTCATAATCGTCGCCGGATTCGAATTGACCAGGTAAACGGTATATCCCTCTTCTTTAAGCGCCTTACACGCCTGAACACCCGAATAATCAAACTCACACGCTTGCCCAATGACAATGGGACCCGCGCCAATAATCAAAATCGATTTAATATCCGTTCGCTTTGGCATTACTTTCCTCCCTTAAATACATCAATATCGTGCATGAAATTATCAAATAGGTAGCGGGAATCATGAGGCCCCGGCGCCGCCTCCGGATGATATTGAACAGAAAACGCAGGGAATTTGCGATGCCGAATACCCGCGACCGTACCATCATTTAAGTTGACGTGGGTTACCTCAACGTCTTTACCAATTGAATTGGGATCGATGCAAAACCCATGATTTTGAGACGTAATTTCTACTTTTCCGGTCTTTAGATTTTTAATCGGATGATTGGCGCCATGATGTCCAAACTTAAGTTTTGACGTGGTCGCGCCCAACGCAAGCCCTAGAATTTGATGTCCCAGACAAATTCCAAATACCGGCAATTTACCCACTACAGCCGCAACCGTATCCACCACAGAGTCCACCGACTTCGGGTCGCCCGGCCCATTGGAGATCATTAATCCATCATAATTTCCGGCCAATATTTCTTCCGGCTTCACCGTATACGGCAAAACCGACACGGCGCATCCACGAACACGAAGTTGATCCATAATTCGATATTTTGCCCCGCAATCGATAACGGCCAGGCGATACTTTTGTTTTTCGGGTTTGGCCCATTCATAGGCCTTGGTCATTCCCACTGTCTTAACCAAATTATCATGCGAAATTCCAGGGTGGTCTTTCACTTTTTTCAATAGCTGATCCACCGATTGGGTCGAAGAAGTTAACAGAGCTTTTTTAGCGCCTGCTTCACGAATCAGCTTTGTTACCGCGCGGGTGTCCAGGCCTTCGACTCCCAAAATATTATTTTCTTCCAGGTAGCGCTTAAGCGTTTTTTTCTGGCGATAATTGCTGGGAAAATCAATATATTCCCGAACCACAAATCCTTCTAAAAAAATCTGACGGGATTCGACGTCCTCGTCATTTACGCCATAGTTACCTATTAAAGGGTAGGTCATCAAAACGATTTGCCCCTTGTAAGAGGGATCAGTCAAAATTTCCTGATAACCCGACATCGCGGTATTAAATACAATTTCGCCAATAGCGTCCTGCCCGGACGCAAAAACTTCACCTTCAAAGACTTGGCCGTCTTCTAAAATTAGGCGCGCTGCCTTCATCGTTGTCGTCTCCTAAACTGTCTGGAATTGAATTTGTGAATCGCCGAATTATAGACAATTCACAAATTTGACACAAGTACGATATCGTACAATTTCAATGACGCATTTTGCCGACAAATTGCTGGAAAAAATCCAAAAAAAAGGCCCCATCGTCGTGGGCATCGACCCGAATCCGACTTTAATACCGAGCTGTTTCGAAAACTCTCTTTCAAAATTTTGCGCAACGGTAATAGACGCCACGTGCGATCTGGTTCCCGCTGTCAAATTTCAGTCGGCCTATTTTGAACAATACGGCACAAAGGGGATTCTCGCTCTTCGTGACGCCATGGCGTACGCCCGATCAAAAAATCTAATAGTAATTAACGACGTCAAACGCGGCGATATCGGCTCCACATCACAAGCGTATGCAGACGCCTATTTAGGCGCCACCGATTTGGCCTGCGACGCCATCACCGTCAATCCGTTTTTAGGCGATGACAGCATCCGGCCCTTTGTCGACACATGTAATAAGAATGGAAAAGGCCTCTTTATCTTAGTCAAAACATCGAATCCGGGCGCATCGATGATACAGGGGGGGATTTCCGAACGACTGGCTGATTGGGTCAGCGGCCTGGGCGAAATTGGAAAACAGGGCTACAGCAACATTGGCGCGGTAGTAGGCGCAACATTTGGAGAGGCTCAAGGCCTTCGAAAACGAATGCCAAAAGCGATTATTTTGGTACCCGGGCTCGGGTTCCAGGGCGGCAGCATCGATGCAGCGAAAGCCAATTTAAATCCCGATGGAAGGGGCGCTATTTTCCCAATCTCCCGAGCAATCACTTACCCAGCTGAAAAGAATTTGAATCTGGAACAGTATGTCGAATCCGTTCGATCCACAACATCTTCTTTTATCGAAAAGTTTCTGATAGTGTAGTTTTTATCAAATTTATGGTGGGCGTAGCTCAGTTGGTAGAGTCCCTGATTGTGGTTCAGGTTGTCGTGGGTTCAAGTCCCATCGCTCACCCCAATGTCTTATGAAAAAACTCAAAAAAATCGCCTATTACCTCGGAATCGCCCTTGTCCTGATCGCCATGTGGGGGTTTTCGATTCGAAATAGCCTTTTAACGTCTCAAGCCGCCATCACAACGTCATGGGATCAGCTTGAAAGTCACTTGAGGCGCCGCTACACCTTGGCCGACAGCTTTTTGAAATATGCGGCCCAAAATACAAAAATATACCGAAACGAAACGCAACATTTCACCTCCCTGCATCTGGCAGTTTCGATGCTCCAAGCCGCCCAAAGTCCGTCGGAAAAATCAAAATTAATCAAACAAATCGAAAAACAATTGTACGAACTTATTGAATTGACTCAGCACGACCCAATTTCAAAACGAAAAGATTATCCACAATTGATCACCGAAATACGAGAATCCGGCGAAGCCATCGTATTGGAAGCCGAGAACTACAATGCTCAAATAAAATTTTATAACGACGAACTCAATAAAAAGCCGGCCCGCTGGATTGCGCGCTGGAGCGGCTTCAAAAAAATCGACCCTCTGGATGTCTCTGCTTTCAAAAAATAAGCTCGGGTTTATTGGTTTCGGAAAAATGGGCCAAGCCATTTGGCGCGGCCTCCAAAAACCCGATGTTCTCGTTTATGAAAAAGAAAGCTCCCCCAACGACCTTGTAACCCTCGTAACAAATGCAAACATCATTTTTTTCTGCGTCAAACCGCAAAACATCGCCGACATATTCGACCAGTTCCCAAAAACCGATATTAGCCAAAAATGCTTAATTTCAATTTTGGCAGGGACACCCATATCAACGTTTGAAAAACATCTCGGAAAAAATATTCAGATGGTCAGAGTCATGCCCAATACCCCGGCTATTTTAGGTGCGGGGATGTCCGTCCTTAGCTTTAAAAACGTTTCAGAAAACTTTCAAAGACTCGCGATCGAAATTTTTTCTTCCCTGGGCAAAACAGAAATTCTATCCGAAGAAATGTTGGACGTGGTGACGGGGATTAGCGGAAGCGGCCCTGCATTCATGTACCGAATCGCCGATGACATCGCCAAGGCAGGACAATCCCAGGGACTCAATTATTCCCAGGCTTTAAAACTGATTGCACAAACCATGGTTGGCGCCGGAAAAATGCTCATGGAAAGCAAAAAAACGCCGCAAGAACTGATTGCGGAAGTTAGCTCTCCGGGAGGAACCACATTGGCAGGCCTGAGTTTTTTTGATAAAAGTCACATTGATCACGACATACAACAGGTGGTTTTAGCCGCCATCACTCGCGCACGGGAGTTAGGAAAATAAATGGTTATTGATTCGCTGTTATATCGCATACTAGACACAGGTTTTGAGATTATTTACTTTATTTTGCTCATTCGGGTTCTGATGTCCTGGATCCCCCACAACCCCTACCATCCCATTGCCGAGTGGCTACATCGCCTGACCGACCCGCTGCTACGTCCATTTCAAAATCTCGTTCCGTCCCATCGCATCGGAATCGACCTTTCTCCGATTTTTGCTTTTCTGGCCATTGCTCTAGCTAAACAGATCATATTCAGAATCTTATTCTATTAAGAAGTATCGATACATAATTTGGTGCCAGCCCCTCGATAGTGGATGTTAGAAAATAGATTAAGAAGGGAATTAAAATCATATGGCACAAGGATTAGGCTCTTTACTTGATCCCAATTTAGCTTCACTTAACCCCTCCAAAAAAACGACAGCTCCGACGTCGCCGGATGATCTTTCCTTCCAGCGTCTTTTGACTCAGGCCCGTCAAAACCTGGATTTTGGGGTCGCCAATTTTTCGTCGGCTCGGGATGAAACCGAACTCGAGGAAGAGCTGGCCGAAGAAGAAGAATCTCTCCCCAGCAGCGCCTCCAGCGCCCTGACAGCCGTCGGTTCCAGCGCATTAGACAAAGCTATTAGCCTCAACATTTCCATACTGCAAGCCAAGCTCTTGGCCACAAAGGCCTCCCTCAATTCCCTACCCGAAGACCTGTCACGCGACATCAAGACTATAGACAACGGCGGCGTAGCAGCAGAAAAAGTCGAAGAATTCGCCAAAAAAATATTTTTCTTCGGTATGAGCCTGATCGAAAAAATAAATGGCAGCAAAGATCCGCTCGAAAAAGCTGCGTTTGAGCAGCGCCTAAGCACCATTACCATCGTCAGCTTCAAATTTGTGATCATTCAAGGGAGCATGACGTCGGTCAAAAATCTATTTGAATATTGGAATCATTGCGATCAAAAATCACCGGTTTGCAAGAAGCTGAAAGAAGCGCTGATGCGCATAGCTAAATTTGGCGAAAAAGACACTAAAGCCTCCATCAATGACGACCCCGATTTCAAACTGCCGGGCCAAAAAGTTCACCTGAATATTCGAAAAGTACGTATGGAACTCTTCCGGCTGGTTAGAAGCGTGAATACCGTTGAAGCAAGAGAAATCGCGAACGCAATTCCTAGTGACATTCAAAAAGAAGCCTTGGCAGAAAAACCGGTTGAAGCCAAAAAATAGTGCTGGACGTTTTCGCTAACAATCCGCTAGCCAACGTTCCACGACACCCCACGCAACCTCAAAAATCCGAACCGACTCAGCGGTTTGACGACGTTTTCTCTGCCTTAAAAGAAAACTATCCTGTAACACCCAAAGACAGCACCGCCCTATTCTTATCCCGAAAAGGAATCGGAGAAAAAGAAGCCCGATCATTGGCCGATTCACTACGCCAAAACACCCTAATCAAACATCTGATTCTGGCCCACAACCAACTCACCGATTTCGCCGTCGCCGCATTGGCCGATATGCTGAAAGTTAACCACTTTATCGGCTGGCTGGTCCTGAACAACAACGCCATCGGCAACGCAGGAGCAAAAGCCCTAGCAGAGGCGCTGAAAAAAAATAAGGGTGTAAAACACGTGATTCTAGCCGACAACCACATTGGCGACGAAGGCGCCGTTGCCTTGGCTGATTCTCTGACGAGCAACCCCACTATCGAATCGATTTTCCTAAGCGGGAATCCAGTGGGAGAACCCGGCCTAAACGCGCTTCAAAATCTGTTCTACCAAAACAAAACGATTCGCATAGTCGACGTCCATGAAAAAGGAGTAGTCTTAAAAAAATAATTTAATGAAATATTTACGGCATCTCCTCGATAATTAGGCAGAGATAAAAAGCCAAGGTTCGGGAGGAAAATTCATGAATATGCCGGGAGTATCACTCGTAATCGCTAGGCCCTCAATATCTGTTTCAGTAGCAAATACCAACGACACAAAACAAACTTCATCTGCCAACTCCCCATCAATACAATCCCAGCCTATTAACCCTCCGTTTCAACCTCCAATGGTGACTGTCACCGCGAATAACGGTGAGGCAAATTCCGATCATTGGGGCTATAAAATTTGTACACACGGTGTTTCATTGATAGGCGGAACGGCTGTCGCGGGATGCGTCGAAGCATTTAAGACCAAACCCCATAGCGACGCTGCATACTTGGCGGGGCTAGCCGCTTGGAGCGGTGGGATGGTGGTATGGGGTGGGTTAAAATTGGCAGGCGGCGCCTATGAATATGGAACCGGCCAACGTTCCCAAAGACTCGACACCGTTACAAATTATTGGGGTCTTGTAGTAATTCCCGTAGCAACCGGCGCCGCATTTATTGCCGGAGCCGCACTTTCGGGAACAAACACATCCGCAGGCGCACTTGATAAGAATTAGTGGAAATGTGAAAATTGACAATCCTAAAATCTGAGGAGACCGCAATGACAACCAATGCTATCGTTCTGGAACCGATCCAAAAAACGGCCCACGCAAAAGATTTGGAAGACTTCATGAAGGGGATTGTCGAACGCAACCCCGGAGAAGAAGAGTTTCATCAAGCCGTACGCGAAGTCGCAGAATCACTCATCCCATTTATCAACCAAAACCCCCGTTATAAACAAGCCAAAATTTTAGAACGCATCGCCGAACCCGACCGCGTCGTCACTTTTCGCGTCTGCTGGCAAGACGACCATGGTCAACCACAGATTAATCGCGGCTACCGTATCCAATACAACAACGCCATCGGGCCCTACAAAGGCGGCTTACGTTTCCATCCGTCAGTTACCTTGGGCACTTTTAAATTTTTAGGCTTTGAGCAAATCTTTAAAAACAGTTTAACGACTCTTCCTATGGGCGGTGGTAAAGGCGGCTCTGATTTTGATCCCAAGGGTAAATCGGATTTAGAAGTCATGCGCTTCTGCCAAGCCTTTATGACGGAGCTATATCGTCATATCGGAAGCAACGTGGACGTTCCCGCCGGCGACATCGGCGTAGGCGCTCGCGAAATCAGTTATTTGTTTGGCCAATACAAACGCATCAACAATAACTTCACTGGAGTTCTAACCGGTAAAGGCTTGGACTACGGCGGAAGTTTGATCCGCACGGAAGCTACCGGTTACGGCTGCGTCTATTTCGTGAGCGAAATGCTAAAAACTCGCAACGAATCCATCAAAGGTAAAACCTGCGTCGTTTCCGGCTCCGGCAATGTGGCGCAATACACGATCGAAAAATTGATCGAATTCGGCGGCAAAGTGGTTACTATTTCCGACTCCGACGGCTTCGTTCACGACCCGGAAGGCATCACGACCGAAAAATTGTCGTTTATTATGCTCCTGAAAAACATACAACGGGGACGAATCAAAGAATATGCCGAACAATTTGGCGTGAAATATTACGAAGGCGAACGTCCATGGAAAATCAAATGCGACCTGGCCTTCCCTTCCGCTACCCAAAATGAATTAGATGAATATGACGCCGACCGATTGATCAAAAACGGCTGTATCGCCGTGGGCGAAGGCGCCAATATGCCATCCACCATTAAGGCGATCGAACGCTTCCGAGTCGCCAAGATCCTCTTTGGGCCGGGCAAAGCGGCTAATGCAGGCGGAGTCGCCATCTCCGGATTAGAAATGTCGCAAAACAGCATGCGCATTAGCTGGGATCGCAAGGATTTGGATAACCGGCTGCAAGAAATTATGAAAAAAATCCATGAACAATGCGTAAAGTACGGCAAGCAAGGCGATCATGTAGATTATGTCGATGGCGCTAACATTGCCGGTTTCGTTAAAGTTGCCAACGCAATGGTAGCTTACGGAATTCTGTAAATTTTAGACCCGGGGGGGCCTGTGAATATTCAATTCAAAATAGTTGCCATGAACCAACCAGACCTTGCGCTCATTCAGGCACGATTGTCTGAAATGAGAGGTAACCCCCTATCCCCTTATTGGGCCTATCGCGCAGTTTTTCGTGCCTCCTTAACATATGGCTCGCCGACAGGGATTCTTGCGCGAGTGGGCCGATTTGCCTTTGATATGGTTGGCGCTTATGCCCTTCGGGGAATAAGCCAGGCGTTCGAAAAAATCGGCGTTCCGATCAACATCATATTGCTTTTGGAACAAGCCAACGATTTGGTAAAGATGGGCGGCGTTGTGGGGCTTGCGCTCGTGGAAAGAAGGTTAACCAATGCCATCGCCAGTTGGGACAGGCTTTCACCAAGTGTGAGAAGCCAAGTATCGATGGCTATGTGCGCGTTGATCGATGAAACTTCTCATCTGATTCTAGGTGGCGTCAATCAGGTCTACGGAACTGCCGAACTCTCGACAACCACTACCTACCTGGCCAAAACCGCCATCTCGGCAGGAATTGCCGCCAAAGAGGCGTCGAAGTCTCATGAAAGTAATATCTTGGGCTTATATTCCGCATATAACGCGACGATGGCATTCTTTTCATGGCTGCATCCGCGGTGGTTTATTGAACCTTCGGCGATATTGCCGAAGCCAGAACCCCGGTCATTTGAAGAGGTTTCAAGCCTTGCAAGGGAATTTGAAGTTTCTGATTATGGCGGAGGATTGGGTTATCCTTCGAATCGTTTTCCCGAAGGCTTTGGCAATCCCGAAGCAATGGGGGTACAAAAACTTCTTGAAAGACTGTATCACGTTTATTACTCCACAAAAACTCCAATTAGCGTATCCTCCCTACGATCGAAACTGAATGAAATTAGCGACGTTCCATTTAGTACCTTCAGTTACCCGTTACAAGATGTCTTAAATGAACATCCACGGTTTGTCGACCCCTTCGTGCAAGATATGCTCGCTATTCTGCGCCTAGCCCCAAATACCGCTGACCATTCCGCCCTTACGGATGCGTTTAGATCTTG
>CAYGHZ010000034.1:0-6535 GCA_964349635.1 uncultured Candidatus Marinamargulisbacteria bacterium | reverse complement strand
AGACAATCTGGGATGATGTTTTAGCAAAGAATGTTATAGTAGTTTTGTGAAAAATCCCCACAAAGTCTTTGAAGAATTTTTGGCGACACAAGAAAGCCGGTATACGTCGCAAAAGCGGGCAATCGCGGAAAAAATATTCGGTACTAAAAGTCACTTTGAAGTCGAAGATTTTATTGTTAAATTGCGAACCGAAAACAACAAGCTATCTCGAGCTACGGTTTATCGCACCATTAAACAGCTGCTCGATGCGGGGTTGTTGCAAAAAATTTCTACGCGCGATGGCAAAGTGTTCTATGAAAAAAGCGTTTCCGACAAGCAGCACGATCATTTGATCTGCAACAGTTGCGGAAAAATTTTGGAAATTAAAGACGAGGCTATTACCAAATATCTGGATGCGCTCTGCAAACAGCAGGAATTTTCGGCGGACTATCGCTCGATTCACATCTACGGCACATGTAAGCAGTGCCAGAAAAAATTACGCGTCTAAATCCAATAAGCCATCCGGTTTATACGGATTCTGCTCCCGCTCGCGGTGTTCCTTTAATATTTCCAAAACTTCCTTCAAATCTTCTGCAATGCGCGGATGTTTGCTGCGCAACCGGATGCTGGCGGTATTGAGAGAGACCAAATGTCGGTATTTTACTTTTTTCATCTTACGGTAAAGGTTGGCGTATATGGCCCGATGTAAGTTCGATCCCACCATTGGCCAGGTGATTTGGAAAAAACATACTCATATAGTTGCGCTCTGATATAACGGGGAGGATGATCTTTAAACGGATTCTTGGCAAGCAATTCTGTCACATCTGAACTCCCTTCGGTCAATCGTACCAAAAATTGCATAAACCAAGGTTGATACCGATAATCGCTCAGCGCGGCAAACCACATTTGCCAATCCAAACGCGGCTGATGAGGCTGCACCCAGGAAGGCCGTCGATGCATATCTCCCGGCTTCCATTTAAATTCATAGGCCTCCCAGTTTTTTCCGTCTTGACTACCCTCAATAATAATCTCGTTTCGATGGGTGGTCATCACGGCAAATAGCCCATACCCGTTAACGATATTTGCAGGAATCGAAGGTGGGGGACTTTGCAGGGCGAATCTACCCAATTCGAGCGAAACACTCCAATACATTATCAAAACAAAAACCAAAATCCGGGCATATCGAACAAGCGTGCCAGACGGAAGCACGATTTTTTTAGAAAACCGGCCAAAAAACCGATCGTCCATCAATAATAGACAAAGCAAAATCACCAGAAAATTAAAGAAGCAATAATTGCCGGTGAGCATGATCATAGCCATCAGGCCGATAATGGCCCCGGCAGCCACAAATCGCGCGCGACGCGGGAAAAATATGAGGAATGGGACAACCAACTCAATTCCGTACATAAGCCACATACTAGCCGCATGAATAGTGTGGGGCATGAAATGGGCAAACCAGCTGAGCATGTGGGGAAGAGGCTGAGTCTGATAATGAAAATCAAGAGCCGTGAAATTTCGCCAGACCAGATCGCCGCTGTAAAGCTTCACCAGCCCCGACGCAAACATCAGGCGAAACAGCAGCCATCGGAAAAGCCAAATCATGAACATTGAAGGTTTGCCGCCCGGGAAGAAGATCGCCAAAAAGCCAACTTCCAGGAGAAGCACATCCCATTGAAACGTAAAAAACACCTGACCAGCGATCACGTAGGCTAAGTAGAGTCCCCAACATAGTGTCAGGGGGATCGCAGGAAAAATTCCAGCCACAATCAAAACCGAGGCCAAAATGCCTAGCCAGCACCCCATGACCAGCACACCGTCGCTAGCCCAAGGAAACGCCTGTGCAATGGGCAGTATCCCATGGCTACCGATCAACCCTTTCACCTGAACCAACAACGAGATAAACGCAGACAGATAGATCAGTCCCAGACCACGTAAAAACAAGGTGCGAACAAACACATACGACGCAGGTTTCAAATCCTCTCCGTAAAAAATTCGCGTGAGTTTGGAAAAAAAATAACGGTATTTGGCCACCATACGATAGAAAAGTTCGGAGAAAAATTTGAAGCCCGGCACAAACCGATAAAGCCACATCCAACCGGTTTGGCCCGGCACATAGGTCAGAGAGCGAAAGACAGCCTCGGCGCCCTGATAAATTTTGTCATCGCGATCCACCAACTGCACCGACTGTTTAAAGCTATCCAGCGAAATATTCGGAAAATTCTTTTTGACCCGTTGATATGGAGCATAAGCCACCAGCGGACCGGACAACATCTTGAAAAATAAAATCCATCGCCGGCAAAAACCGCAATCGCCGTCATAAATCAACAGGGGGCGACCCGCAGCAATTTTCATTTTTTTCATTATATACTAGAATACCCTTATGAAATTAATGGAAGGCAAAAAAGGTATTATTTTTGGCGTCAGCAACAAGTGGGGCATTGCCTACGGCATCGCCAAGACATTGTTTGAACATGGCGCGGAAATGGCATTCACATACGCCGGGGACATCATGAAAGACCGCGTGACCCCACTGGCCGAATCCATGAATTCCAGATTAGTTTTACCCTGCGACGTAACAAAAGAAGACGAAGTCCAAGCCACATTTGACGCTTATAAAAAAACGTATGGTGAACTGGACTTTGTTGTTCACGCAGTAGCATTTGCCAACAAAGAAGACTTGTCGGGTGATTTCTCAAAGACCACATTGGACGGCTGGAATACCGCGTTAATCACAAGTGCCTATTCTTTGATCCCCGTGGCGCGGCATGCCAAGCCCCTGATGAAAGAAGGCGGTTCGATTATTACGATCACCTATATTGGCGGCGAGCGAGTGGTTCCAAATTACAATATTATGGGTGTAGCCAAAGCTGCCCTGGAGGCCACTGTTCGTTACTTGGCCGTTGAGTTTGGCAAAGACGGCATTCGCGTGAATGCACTATCGGCAGGGCCGGTCAGAACCTTGGCCGCTAAAGGCATCGCCGGTTTTGATATTTTGATGAAGGTAAACGCCGCGCGCGCGCCGATGAAACGCAACATTACATTAGAAGAAGTTGGAAACGCGGGTCTATACCTTTGCTCGGAATTGTCCGGCGGCGTTACCGGCGAAACTCACCATGTGGATTGCGGCTATCATGCCATCGCCACAACAAAAGCCGACGCCAAGATTATTGGGATCGACGCGGAGTAAAAACGCCGCGAACATAGTCCGTCGCGGAAAACGTGATCGGCATTAAGTAACAGTGTTGGTTAAACGCATGAGCCGTCTCTACAATTTCAGCCCCGATATCATAATTGGATTCTTCGGTTAATTTAAATTTCTTTGGGAAAAATGCATGGTTTCGATTGATCCAGTAGTGAAACGATTTTTCTGTTAGCACCGGCGAAATTCCGACAAAAAACTCAAAACCTTCCAATTGCTCCAAATAAATCCTGGCCAGATCTTTATCAAAAAACGGCTGGCTGAATAACCCGTCCGCTCCTGCTTCTTTTTTTTGCCTACAATAGACCAATTCCTGTTGAAACGATTGGCGATACGGATCCATCCCGCAATAGACTTTTAAATTTGGAAATTTCGGCTTAATGACTTCCGTTATATGAAGCGGACTCACCTCGAAACGCGTCCGACCGTTTTCCAAATGATCCCCCGTAACAAACAACACATGCGTCAATCCTGCATCGACCAGCTCGTGAACAATTCGGGTAGTCTCTTCCAGCGAACGATCCACTGTTCGAATATGGGGAATTGCGTTAATTCCGATATCCAACAACGCTCTGGCCGCATCATGGCTGCGATTTTCCAGACGCAAAACGTCCGGAATATTAAATCCGTTGATAAACGGAAACTGCGCCAAAATCTCTTGGGCTTCTTTTTTTAAGTGTTCAATATCACGTGGGACGAGTTCAACGAGGTTCACAGACAAAATCCTTGCAGATATATATACCAGGATTTGTGTACTCTTGGTAATGGGGCGACAGACTTTGCAGATACGATCGCGAGCTTGCGTCCAATCGAATCTTTACGCCGCCGGGCAAATAGTCGTTGGGAATCGGAGCATCTCCAACGATCACAATTTGAGGGACTGATTTTGTCGCCAATAGCAACCCGCACATCCAAAACGAATACGCCATCGGAACGCGCGAAATCGGAATCGCAAACGATTCGATGGTGTTGGGCGCCTTTTGGCCGGTAATCGCCGACAATCGCAGATCGTTCATATAAGCCACGGCATTTGCAGAGGGAATAGCGCCATCGTAGCTATCTTTTTGACGGACTAATTCAGGCTCGTCCGTCATAAAATAACCGCCGTTTTTCTTGTCCCAAAACCCAGCCTTAAATTCGGCGCTCAGCCGAATCGCCTCCTGCAAATAGCGCAATTCAAAACTGGTTTGATAAAGCTCAAATAGGCCCCAAATAAAATAAGCATAATCGGACGCTTGACCGGCAATTCCAGCCTCACCGTCACGATAACGATGCAACAACCGCCCGTCTTTCGTTAAATGTGTAAAAATAAATTCAGCCGCTTTTTTTGCTTCGCCTATATATCCGGCTTTGGCCAATGCCGCAATCATCAAACCATTCCAATCGGTAAGGACTTTGTCGTCTTTGCTCGGGTGAATGCGTTGCGTGCGATAGGCGAATAGTTTCTGTCGAATCATTTCGGGAATGGAGATATGAAATATATTTTGCGTAAGATTTAATACCGCCAACTCTTCTTCAGTCATAACGGTTCGGATTTCTTTGTCAGTCCAGGTATAAAACTTACCTTCCTCCCCTTCGCTATCCGCATCTTCGGCACAATAAAATGCGCCGTCAGGAGAGGTTAGATCTCGAAAAACATAAGAAAAAATTTCGTCGACCACTGTCTTGTAAAATGGCTTTTTCGTGGCTTCAAACGCCTCGTGATACGCCAACGCAAGCAATGCCTGGTCATACAGCATTTTCTCAAAATGCGGCACCAGCCATTCTTTGTCAGTCGAATACCGATGAAACCCAAAGCCGACGTGATCAAAGATCCCGCCTCGGCGCATCTGTTGTAACGTAAACTCCGCCATTTCCGGTTGGCCATACCGAATTAAAAAGATGAGGTTATGCGGTGTCGGAAATTTTGGCGCCGGGCTAAACCCGCCGTATTCCGGTTCAAAGCTATCTTTTAATTGTTCATAGGTCGCCAGTAGCGTCTGCGGATGAATTTTTTCGGGGCTATGATCTTCTTTAAGAAATTCCAAAATTTTTCCGGTGGATTTTAACAGTGTCGCCCGATCTTCTTTCCACGCCTGCGCCAATCGGGGAACCAGCTCCAACATCCCCATCCGGCCATGAATCGATTCTTTGGGAAAATACGTGCCGGCAAAAAACGGCTTTTTGTCTGGCGTTAGAATCACGGTCAACGGCCAACCCCCGGAACCTGTCATCAATTGACACGCCGTCATATAGAGATGATCAATATCGGGTCGTTCTTCGCGATCTACTTTAATGCAAACAAACGACTCGTTGAGCAATCGAGCGACTTCCTGATCTTCAAAAGACTCATGCGCCATCACATGGCACCAATGACAAGTCGAATAGCCCACGGACAAAAACACGGGCTTATCTTCCCGTCGAGCAATCTCAAACGCAACGTCGCCCCAGGGATACCAGCAAACCGGATTCGACGCATGCTGAGCTAAATAAGGACTCTTCTCATTTTGGAGGGGATTAGACATATGGTCTATACTAAATTAATTCCATCATACCACGCAGGAGGAAACGATATGGACAAGAAAATCGTCAGCGTAAGTCCGCGTCTGGTTGGAAAACGTAAGTCAGTGGAAATAAAACTTCTCGACCCTATTCATTTTTCTCCCGTCTTGCAGTCAAAAAATGACACAGACTGCCCCTCCCCAGCTCGCCTGAATCTTGAAGAATATGAAAACTCAGAATTAATACCCGTTGAAAGCTAGCCCTTTAATAACGTTAGACGTTGGTGGCACAAAAATAGCTGCGGGTTTGTTTGCCGGGGGAAAATTGCTAACCATCCAAACCATTCCAACCCCAAAGGGAAAAGAGGCTCTGGCCAGAGCGTTCGCCAACCTTGTTAGAAGTCTTGGAAATTTCCCGATTCTAGCCGTTGGAACACCGGGAAAATATGTTCAAGGGCGGCTAGCGAAAGGCTCAGCCGAAAACCTAGCGAGTTTTCCCGGTGAATTTGACAATGTCGACATGCCAAAGCTGCTAGGAACTTACCTACCCGGCGTAAAAATCGTCGCGTTTAACGATGCGTTGGCTCAAATGGCAGGTGGCATCATGCTTTTGAACAACCCCAAATTCGAAGGTCAAAAATTGGCCTATATCGGACCGGGTACAGGGCTTGGTGGCGCGTTCGCCATACTCAAAAACGGCAAGCTCAACTTTTATAAAGACGGCCACATCTTTGACATGCAACTGCCGGACGGGAAAGCCGAGGACGTTTTTTCCGGACGCGCCCTCGCCCAACATCCCGAACTGGAAAAATCACTAGGATTGCATTTGGCGCAGATCGTCGAAACTATTTATGAAGACGAGGGAATTGCTATTTTC
>CAYGHZ010000033.1:0-15258 GCA_964349635.1 uncultured Candidatus Marinamargulisbacteria bacterium | reverse complement strand
GTATGAAAACGCACGGGGGGCAAGGTAGAGACGGGTCTCAGACCCGTCTCTACCGCACCACCGCCCGCAAAACAATCGTTTAATTTCGCCAACAACCGGTCCGCCGTTTCCGTCGCGATATGATCGGCCGTAAAATCTTTCATGACGCCGTTTTCGATGGTGACCAAATTGCAGCGGAAAATAATTTGACCGTCGGGAACCTGAATCCCCATCGCCGCCGCTTCAATGGGCCCGCGCCCGGTGTAATACGTGCGGGGGTCGTATCCCAAAATTCCCATATTGGCCACGTCGGAACCGGGCGACAGCCCTTGCGGTACCGTATCCACCAACCCCAATAGGCCATGTTTGGCCATAAAATCCATGTTCGGCGTTTCGGCCACTTCCAATGGCGTTTTTCCGCCCAGATCCGCAATCGGATCGTCGGCCATTCCGTCGCCTAGCAGAATGATAAATTTTTTCATAGTATGATACCGACATCATAACAAAAGGAGCACAACATGATTAGGGTTCTCGTGAACGGCGCAAAAGGCAAAATGGGACGCGAAACGGTATTGGCCATACAAAAGGAAAAAGATTTGGCGTTGGTGGCAGAAACCGACCATGGCGACGATCTGCAGGTCGTGATTACGAAAACCGCGCCGCATGTTGTCGTGGATTTTACGCTGCCGGAAACCGTGCGCCAAAATGCGCTAATCATTTTGGAGTCGCGCTGCCGTCCGGTTATCGGTACTACCGGTTTGAGCGAAGCGGATTTAAAAGATATCGAAAATTTGGCCAATGAACGAAAATTAGGCGCAATTGTCTGCCCCAATTTTGCAATCGGCGCTATCCTGATGATGCGCTTCGCGGCCGAAGCCTCGAAATACATGCCCGATATCGAGATCGTCGAATATCACCATAACAAGAAAGTCGACGCGCCGTCCGGCACGGCCATCAAAACGGCCAAAATGATCCGCGACGCCAACCCCAAAATTCAGACCGAAATCCCGATTCATTCAGTGCGCCTGCCCGGCTATATCGCGCATCAGGAAGTGATTTGTGGTGGCCTAGGTCAAACACTCACGATCCGGCACGACACGATTTCGCGTGAGTCGTTTATGCCCGGGGTTATTTTAGCAGTGAGAAAAGCGCCGCAAGTGAATGGGTTGGTGTATGGGTTGGAGAAGTTGTTATAACGTTTAAACCCCTGCCCATATCCAAGATTAGGCTCCCACTAGCTCCATCTTAAATCGCCTCATCTCAGATTCAAGATCTTCGATCTGCTTTGTCCTTCGGGCTTCAGCTAACTGCGTCAAAGCTGATTCCACGGCCTCCCTGACCCTTGCAGAAGCTCGAGCCAAATCAGCATCGCTAACACCCCACATATCTTGCAATCGCATCAACCCCCCACGCCGATCGCGAGCCAAATCCACATGCAATTGAACCTGCGGATCAATATCTTTTTCGGAGACTGTGTCGCGAGGAGCAACAGTTACATCTACATTTCCGAGCAAGGTCAAAGCCTGCCTTACGGTACACCGATGACGAGGGTTTGTTTCGAGTAAAGAAAAAATTAACGCAGCCTGCGCATCTTGTTCAGGAATACGCCGTTTTGCTTCCGGAAGCTGGTCTCGACAAGAATCTACTCTTATTCCGGTCTTTCCAAGAAACAGGGCAACGCCATATGAAAACGAATCTCTGGCTTCAAACGCGGCTGCATCCGATAAAAGCGACTTTTCCGGTTCGTTAACATGAGCGTGCCCTTCTGGCGCCTTGTAATAAGGAACATGTCTTGTATCGCTTTTGCCGTACTCTCGGTAGGCATTCGTTTCAGCGCCGCGGCCATTCAAATTTACCGCGTATTCCGGATCGATCAACTTACATTGGCCGTCGGCGCTTATCAGAATATTTTCAGGACTGGGATCCAAATGAAAACAATGACGCTCATGCATGTAGGCTAGCGCTTGGCCAATTTGGAACGAAAGATTCCTATAGTCGTTTGGCGACAGGGGAGATAGTTTTTCGCCATCGGGCATTCTTCTGACGGCAGTTTCCGATAATAACGTTCGTCCTTCGAAAAACTCCATCCGGATCATAAAATAGTAGTCAGTTTGCGCCATATCAAAATACTTTATGATGTGGGGATGATTTAATTGAGCCTGGACATAAAATTCGGCGACCCTATTTTCAAATTTAAAGAAAAAGTCTCTTGGAATCAGTTTTAGTGCTGATATATGTCCAACTTGATCAATCACCTTATAGGCCTCTCCCCCGGCTCCTCGGCCTAGGCGATTTAGAAGCCGATAGCTCTGACCCTTATAGGAAAAAGTAGTCTCGATACCGCCTGCCGATTCCATTTCGGCCTGATGTACAACAAAGTCTGCAGAAACTGAGGTTACAGCAATTACCTTCGATAAAAGCGTCATAGGTGCTTAGTTATCGATCAAATACGCTTTTTTGTGCAAAACCAGAAAGAATGCGAGAATCTGCATTACACATGTATTGACATTAATAAAAATGGGAATTATATAGAAATCGATGGCCAAACAAACAAAATCGCAGCAACTACAGATTCGCATCAGCCCACAGGAAAAAATCGCACTTAAACACGCCGCTCGGCAAGCGCACGTCAGCATCTCCGATTGGGTACTCCGGCGCCTTTTTCCGCCATCGGAAAAACAGTTCCAAGCCATTATCTCCACATTAACCAACGAAAAAAACAAATCGTATGGGCTCGCGGAATTGAACGATTTCCTAACGAGATTGGCCCCGTTTGAATTTAGCAACGCGGTCGCGCAGCCCCCGCGAGTAAAACTATCTGTCTATCTGGAAAACTATGTAGCCGCCATGGTGGAAACCGCAGCTCATCTAAAACAGACACCCACACCAGATTGGGTGAGCGGCGTAGCTCCGCTGGAAACACCTTTTTTTGGCATTGACTTGGAAAGTCTGCGTCTTCATTTGCTGGTCACCTCTCCTCCGCCATTTCGCAAGCGCAATATTTTTATTGATTCGGGCTTAGGAGATCGCGTATGACAAAAAAAGACATTCAGAAATTATTCACTTTATTAAACGCGGAGCTCAAGAAAGACAGGGTTGTCGGCGAGCTATACGTCGTCGGCGGAGCGGTCATGTGCCTGGTATTTAACGCCCGGCCCTCTACCAAAGATGTTCACGCCTATTTGCAACCTCAATCCAAAATGCGCCAAGCCGCAGCGCGAGTGGCGGCAAAATCCGGGCTGAGTGACGATTGGCTCAACGATGGCGTTAAGGGTTTTTTAAGTGACAAAGGGACCTATGATTCGTTTCTAGAGTTGTCTCACTTGAAGGTTTTTGCCGCGAAAGCCGACTACCTGTTGGCAATGAAGTGCATGGCATTCAGGATCGGAGAAGAATTTCAGGATGTCGACGATATCCGCTATCTGCTTCGCCATTTGGGAATATCAACTTACAAGAAAGCCATCGCCGTTATTTCGGCATTTTATCCGATCAAAAAATTTCCTCAAAAAACGTTTTATGCGTTGGAAGAACTGCTTTCTAAGCCAACCCCCTAGCCATTTCCTTCGCATAATACGAAATAATCAGATCGGCACCCGCCCGCTTCAAGCCCAAAAACGCCTCGCGAAATATGTCTTTCTCATCAAAGAGGCCTGCTTGGGCCGCCATTTTTAACATGCTGTATTCGCCGGATACGTTATAAGCAACAATCGGCAACAGCGTTTCTTGCCGAACGCGCCAGATCATATCCTGATAAAAAAGCGCGGGCTTAATCATCAGCATATCCGCGCCTTCTTGAATATCCAGTTGCGCCTCGCGTAACGCCTCGCGGGCTTGGCCTGGCGCCAGTTGATGATGTTTGCGGTCACCGTCAAAATGCTCTCCCGATCCGCTGGCTTGGCGAAAGGGGCCATATAAACTCGACGCATATTTCACCGCGTACGACAAAATCGCCGCCATCGGCTTACCCGCCTGATCCAAACTTTTCCGAATCGCCTGCACTTGCCCGTCCATCATCCCGGACGGCGCCACGATATCCACCCCCGCATTGGCATACGACGCGGCTACCTTGCCCAACGTCGTTAAGGTTCGGTCATTGTCCAACACCCCATTTTCCATAATGCCGCAGTGACCGTTTCGGGTATAGGCGCATAAACAACAATCCGCAATCACAATCATCTGGGGAAACCGCTGCTTGATCGCACGAATCGCTTTTTGCACGATCCCATTAGCGTTATACGCCTGCGAGCCTTCTTCGTCTTTGGATTTGGGAATCCCAAACAACAACACAGACGTGATGCCGGCCGCAGCGATTTCTTCGACTTCCGACAACATCGAATCCAATGTGTGCTGCATTACTCCGGGCAAGCTCGGCACTTCGTGCAAATGCGTAATCGATTCGCTGATAAATAGCGGCATAATAAAATCGGTTTTATTCAAGTGTGTTTCATTCACCCACTGCCGTACGGATTGGGTTTGACGCAAACGCTGCAATCGCAATTCCGGATATTTCATCGATACCTCCTGATAGATTGAATCAGCGACTCTGCCGTCGCTTGTTTGGATATCACTAGTTTACCCCTAAAATACTGTTTCACGGCGTTTGCGGTGATGGGACCCAGACAAAATGCGACTATATTTTTGTTGTGACCCCCGGAAAAAAAATGATGCGCAGTTGAGGAACTGGTAAACACCACATAATCGCCGTCATTAATCGCAACGTCGATTTTCGGATTGATATTTTTATACAATGGCAACATGATCACCCGCGCACCACGCTTTCGCAACTGATCCGGCAACACATCTCGGGCACCTTGCGCCGTTGGAATTAGAATGTTTTCATCGTTTAGATTTTTACTAAGAACCTCCAGGATTCCTTCGGATTGATAAGACTCGGGAGTCAAATCCGCAATCAATCCAAATTGCCGCAACGCCTGCGCGGTTTTGGGACCAATCGCCACAATTTTTTTCCCTGCTAAACTCCGACTGTCACGATTTTTCATAAACTGTTCAACGCCATTCGGGCTGGTAAAAATAATCATCGTCGCACCCGTTAAATTTATTTTCGGTGAAAGCGGTTTGATTTCGATGGCGGGACAGGTGATCACTTCGGCCCCCAAATCGTGCAACTCATCTCGCAATTCCGACGACTGCTTCAACGTGCGCAACAAAATAATGCGTTTCCCAAATAACGGCAGACGTTCATACCAATTCAACGATTTGGCGAGAGCCGCTACCTTGCCGACCACCAAAATGGAAGGCGGCAATAATTTCGATTTTGAAATCGTACTTACCGTCCCCACCTCTACCGTCTGTGCGGAGGTAGCCCCGGAATGAATCAACGCCGCCGGAGTTTCCGCCGGAAACCGCTTCGCCAGTTCAGATAGATTAGTCACCGGCATCAAAAATACAATCGTATCCGCATCCGGGATATGAATATCCGCCAAGGTCTGCCCTTTTTTTGGACTGCCGGTCACAAACGCCACGGATTTCGATAAATCCCGGTGCGTAATCGGAATTCCCGCATACGTCGGCACGGCAATCGCCGCCGTGACTCCAGGCACGATTTCATACGGAATTTTATGCTTTCGCAAAAACTCCATTTCTTCGCCACCCCGGCCAAACACGGTCGGGTCGCCGCCTTTTAAACGCACCACCATTTTCCCTTGAGCCGCCAGCCGTTTCATCATCACATTAATTTGAGTCTGCTGCTTGCTATGCTGCCCCCGTTTTTTACCCACGCAAATTTTCTTGGCCCGTTCGGCATAGTGCAGCAAATTGGGATGCGCCAAATAGTCGTACAACACCACGTCGGCCCGTTGCAGCAACCGAACGGCTTTGAGCGTGATCAGATCCGGGTCACCGGGACCAGCGCCCACCAAATAGACCCGAGTCACGGCAACTTATCCATAAAATAATTCTTCCAAAACGCCATTCGGTCTTCAAAATTTTTATACTTTTTCAACACCTTCGGCCGCAACTTCGCTACGTCCTCGGTAAGCTTTGTATAGTCTTCGCCAAAAATCGTCAGCAATTTTTTCTTGATTTCACTGGCCAAATACGGGCTGACACCAGAGGTCGATACCGCCATCAGAAGCTTGCCGCGCTGGGCCACCGCAGGCAAAATAAAATGGCAATTTTGGGGATCATCCACTCCATTAAATAAAATGTGTTTTTCAGCACACCACTTTGCCAATTTCTTATTTAGTTTCGATTCGCCCGTTGCGCCAAACACAAAGATAAATTCGTTTGTAATTTGTTGTTTGGTGACAGACTTTAATTGAACGATCTCCGCCCCGGCGCGTTTCAGTTTAGGGATTTTTTCATCCGCAAACCGGCCAACGCCCACAATCAGAACTTTTTTTCCCTTAAGATCGACGAAGATGGGGTAATAATCCATGTCCTAACTTTCTAACGGCCGCTTCACACTCGGCCAGCGGGCACGATAGTGCTTCCTCAATCCCCGACAAAAATACGTTCATGCGAAACGTCCCGTTTTCCACCCGGCTATAGACACCCAGCGGCGCGGAACAATCCAGTCCCATTATATCCACCAGCAACAATTCCAGGCGTGATAGATTTTCCTGCGCCAAATCGTTAAGGCTTGCGCAAATTTCACGAATCGATTCCGCGTTCTGATGCACTTCAACCGTAATGACGCCTTGCCCCGGCGCCGGCGGAAAAACAATCGGATCCATTCGCTCCGTAATCCTATCGGTTAGTCCCAAGCGGATCAGCCCTGCCTCCGATAAAATAATCGCATCCAAGCCCTCGGTTTCGATTTTCCGGATTCGTGTCTCCACATTCCCACGCAACTCCACCGTTTGAATATGCGGCCACGATTTCTTAATCAACGCCTTACGCCGCAAGCTGCTGGTTCCCACGATTTTGCATTGGGAAAGCGGTTTTCCAATCACCACGTCCAAACAACTCTCGGCCTTTAAAAATGCCGCCAAACGCAGCCCTGGCTCCAATCGCGTCGTCACGTCTTTAAGGCTGTGCACGGCCATATCGATCTCACCCCGAAGCAGTGCTTGTTCAAGCTCTTTAATAAACAAGCCCTTGCCGCCCCCTTTTTGAAACAAATCGCCGGAGGTCTGCATCGGAACAAGCGTCGCGGCGGCGGCAATTTTACTTCGAACGATTTCGGCTTGTTTTAGCGCAAGAGGCGATTGCCGCGTTCCTATGCGTATTTGGGCAGGCATATCTGTCGTTTATAGTCATACCAGCGCATAAATTTATCGATTTCCTCGGCGATAATTTCGTTAATGCGCGGCATCTCCTGCATCCGGTTTTGGATATTTTTTTCCGCTATTTTTTCCAATCCTTCCAGGGTCAATAACTTCACCGCAGGAGATTCCACTGCCGGATCCACATTACGCGGCAATCCCAAATCCACAATCACGCCGGGCAAACGAGACGACGGTCCCAACAGATAATGATCGGAACTCGTCGCAAACAACGCCACATCGAATTCACCGATACGATTTTGCAACTGATTAAACGGGACATGGGTCAGCCCGTATTTTTCGCAAATGCGATCGAGCTTGTCTTCGCTGCGATTGGAGATATAAAGCGATTGGTGTTTCAACGCCGCCAATTTTTTGATCGCGCGCATCCCCATCGTTCCCGCCCCAACGATCAGCATTTTCCGGGTTTCAAAATCGGGCAACATATCGCGCAACCCATCAATCGCAATCGAAGTCACCGAATACGATCCCCGGCTAATTTGCGTTTCTTTACGCACTTTTTTCCCCACCGTAATCGCCGTTTGAAATAGTTTATTCAAAAGCGATTCTTTGGCGCCGCTCGACGCATAGGCGTCTTTCACCTGAGTCAAAATTTCGTTTTCGCCAAATACCATCGATTCCGTGCCCGACACCACATGAAACAGGTGTTCGATGGCGTCCGCCCCAAACGCCGGTTGCAAGATGCGTTCTACCGTTTGCATCGGCACTTTTTTTCTCTCCGAAATGTGTTGCTTTAACAGCCGTGCGGTCACCTGCGGATTTTCCGAAACAAAATAAAACTCGGTGCGATTGCAGGTCGACAACACCACCAAATCGCAAGGAAACGACGAAAATTCGGAAATAGCTTCTTTGTTAAAGTAAACCAATTCCAAATCGTCTAAATGGGATCGCTTATAATCCGTTCCGACAAAGCCGAGCATAGGCTCGGGATTGTATCATGCGATCGGGATATATTTGTAGCCGGGGCGGATGATCCGCTTGCCCGAGATCATCTCTTCGATGCGATGCGCGCACCATCCCGCCGACCGGGCCAACGCAAAAATCGGGGCATATACTTGTGATGGGATCCCCAAACAGTCATAGACAAATCCGGAGAAAAAGTCGACGTTGGGCGCAATGACTTTGTCCGATTTTTTGATCCGGTTAAAAATCTCGGGGCCGTCTTCTTCAATCGCCAAATACAGTTGCAATTCCGCCGTGCGATTTTTCAATTCAGCCAATTTTTGCGCTTCTTTTTTCAAAATAATCGCCCGTGGATCGGATTTGGTATACACCGCGTGGCCCATCCCATAAATCTTGCCGGACTTGTCATTTACTTCCTTATTTACAATCCGTTCCAGATAGCTATCTAATTCCGCACGATCGTCCCATTTTTTAACGTTGGATTTAATATTCTCGACCATCTTCACTACGGCCTGATTCGCCGCGCCATGCAACGGCCCCTTTAAACTTCCGACACCGGCCGCCAAACTTGAATAAATATCGCTATTGGTCGAGGTCACCACCCGCGCCGCAAAGGTCGAATTATTGCCACCGCCGTGCTCGGCATGTAAAAACAGGCAAAGATCCAAAATATTGGATTCGATCTCAGTCACTTCCGCGCCTTCATGCAACAGATACAGAAACGCTTGCGCTTGCGAATAATGATCCGGCGCTTTGACCAGTTTCGGTTTTTTCTTAAACGTGCACAGATACGAATACGCAATCACCGCCGGCAACTTGGCAATAATCGACAAGGACTTTAATACGTTTTCAAACGGATCCATTGAATCCGGATCCGAATCCGCCGCATACAGCGCGCAAATCGCCGTCTGCAACTTGTTCATCAAATCCGTTCCGGGTATACCCTTAATCACATGTTCCAACACAAAATCAGGCAACTCGCGCTGACTGACAATATAGTCTTTAATTTGCTTTAATTCCTTGGCGTCCGGCAATTTTCCGGTCAAAAGCAAAAACGTCGCTTTCTCAAACATAAACGGCTGATCGCCCAGTAATTGATCCAGAAGCGCAAAAATATCCACCCCGCGATATTTCAGTTCCCCATGCATCGGCACCTGATGAAAATCGACACTTTTGGCGCCCACAACAGAAGCCACGCGCGTTAACCCGGCAATAACCCCGCTTCCGTCCTTATTCCGCAATCCGCGCTTCACGTCATACTGACTAAAAAGATCTTCGTCGATCTGGTTATTCTTCAAGATCAAAGGCTTGAGCTGTTCGAGGGTGTCTGTTTTTGGCATAAAGCTAGTGTAACACGGGCAAAAATGGTGTCCACGGCGGGATTTGAACCCGCGACCTTCGGATTAGGAATCCGACGCTCTATCCAACTGAGCTACGAGGACAGGCCAGCGCGATATATACTAGAACTATGTACATTTTTTACGATTTTGAAACCTCGAGCAAGGAATTGCTCGGGCAAATTTTAACATACTCCTTCATACTCCTGGACAACGGCTTCATCCCTCGCAAAGAGCTACAGGGACAAATCCGCCTGAATCGCATCCAATTGCCCGACATCGACGCCATCGCCACCAATAAAATCAACGTTCAAGACCTGCAACAAAACGGCGAAAGCGAAGTCGAAGCGGCCAAAAAAATAGTCCGGTTTTTAAATAACGCGGTTGCCCATGCCGATGTCTGCTTTTTAGTAGGCTTTAATTCCAATGCGTTCGATTTGCAGTTTCTTCGCAACCTGCTGATCCGTTACGGCATCAATCCATATTTTGAAGGCAAACTCATGAATTTAGATGTGCTCCATTACGTGAAGCATCTTGCGTTCGAATTCCCGGAACGCTTCAAATGGCATTTGGCCCTCAACAAGGACAAGCTGCCCTACTATTCGTTTTCGTTGGAAAACTGCGCCCTATCCTACGAATTGCTGCATGCCGCCCAAAGCCACGACGCCCGCGCTGACGTACTGCTGACCCTCGACCTGGTCAAAACGCTTCAAAGCCAATTCCATTTTCCCTTTTCAACGTTTCGGCCCACCCAATTTCCCACTGAAAAACATAGGGTGATCAAGCAAAAAGTAAGCGACATCCCTAGCTTCGGCGAGTCCCCCAAAAAATTCGTTTACCGGTATTGGCTGATCCTTGCCGCCTCTCACAAAGACCTATTGGTGTTGGATTTGGAAAAAATGAAGCAGTCCCCCGCGATGGAATGCCTGCGTTACATCAATGCCAACAAACAATTTTTTGTGGCCGAAGCCCTCGATGCCAGCGAAACCCAGCGTTGGCAACCGGAAGCCGACCGCGCGTTGTCGCAGCCGCAAATCAAGTCGCTAACCCTGCCGAAATACTTCGACTTAACCCCGAAAGACTGGGATATCGAATACCAAATCCACGAATTGGGATTCCAGCGTATTCCCGCGCTGCATATGCTGGTTCAGTCTCTCCTGTCCGACCCGAAAAGCTATTTTGGTACGCTTAAAAACCTGCTCGCCACTCGCAACGATAAAAAAGATGACTATCTGATCCAGCTCTATAACCGCGTCTATTTAAATTATTTCCCCGAGCCACCGATCGAACATTTGCACCGTTACATCACTCCGCGCTACATCACGGGAACAATGCTGCGCGATATGACCGAATTTGTCCCACTTTCAGCTAATCTTCGCCGGCTGGAAAATCTTCCGCTTGAGGACAGTTTAATGCGGGCGTTGCGGGAGTATTATTTGCAGTTTTGTAAGCGGAATGGGGTAAATGTTTGACGTCAGTGTAAAACGGGAACAGCTTCCCTAAGAAAAAGGGGGAGTATCTCTATGGCGGCGCTAACACCTTCGTCCGGAAAAAGCCCATCGGCCTTTACCAAGAGCGGGAGCGATGCAACTCCCGTTAGCCGATTGGCGAATGCATTTGGAATCATTATCCCAAAAGACTTGGCGGCAGATCCAAAGAAATCACTGGATTTCATCAACCGCGAGCTATCGAATTCTAAATACGTTTTACCCCCTAAGGTAAATAATCGTAGAGGGATTACAAATCAAATGAACGCTCTTAAGGCGTCGACCACAATGCCAACAGAAGAGAAATCGGCGACTATCGCGATCCTGAGGGATCTGAGAGAAGAACTTGGCGGAAAATCGACTGCGCCAAAAAGCCCTAGCGCTATGGATCCCTCTTCAGCCACTGCAAAAAGCTCCGAAAAAAGCAGTTCCGATCTTGCGTTTAGCGATCGGGAATGGGCAAAATTTGATGTTCCTTTTAGTCGATTGGCCGACCAATTAAATATCAGCTCCAAAGACCGTGGAGGACGCGATGCAAGAGACCTCTTGCACGTCATCGTGGCGCGTCTGAATGACGGTCATGACCTTAAAACAACCGACCAAAAAGAGTCCCTCAGGGCAATTCGAAGTGCGCTTAGCATTACCCATAAAGAGGACTCGTTTGACGGCAAAGACGTCCAATCGGTTATTGATCTACTTCAACCGGTCGCAACGCCTCCTATTGTCAGCCGACCGCCCAGTGTCACCCCGATCATCGGTTTAGACGTAGAAGCATCTCAAAGCGCCAGCACCTCCGTAACACCGTCAGCCGACAGTTTAGAAAAACTACTAAAAAGTATCGATCCCTCCAACGCCGCTCAAATTTATGAGCAGGCAAACCGTTTCGACAATCCGTCGCTGGCCGCGCCTCTGAAAACGCGAGCGCTTGCGTGCGTGATGCGAACAATGGATCTTGGAGAAGCTTTGAAAAAAATAGGAGAGGATCATCCCATTTCTCAAGCCTATATACGGTCTATTGGCAACAGCATAACCGGATCAAAAATGACCCACTTATTTCAATGTACGGACACGAAAGACCACGAGTGGGTCAAAAAGTTAGTCAAGGCCGGGGCCAGTCCCTTTCTTCCCAGCCCTCCCAACGGACGCTCTCCCTATGAAAGAGCCGTCGAATTGAAGGATCAAACGGCGCTTAAATATTTCGATGAAGTCAAAGATAAATTTACAGCCGACCAAGCGGACAGCAAGGGAGTATTGCCCATTCAGCGAGCAGTGACCGACGCGCTAAATGCCAAAGATCCCAACGATGAAGAACGAGATCGGTATTATCACCACATAAAAACAATGTTGCAGCTGGCGAAGCAAGGCGCTTGGTTGGATTGCCGGGATAGCAAAAGCATGACACCGCTGAGACACGCCGTGCAAGCGGGAGATACCCGACTTTGCGCAACACTAATTGCGCTGGGAGCTAACCCAAATACCGCCCGTCCGTTAACGGACGCCGTGAGGATCGGAAACGCATCGCTTGTAGAGGTTTTATTAAAAAACGGTGCCCATCCATCGTCGGCAGCCCTTTTACTCGAAGGGGCAGTCGGTCTGCATCCTCCTGTGAAGAGCGACGCTAAAATAGCGGAGCTTCTCCTTGATTATAGTCCGGACTCGAAACACGTAGGCCCCACTCTTGCCAAACTTCTCTCCGGCAGTGGGGATCCCGAACTCATCCCCATTTTAGTGAATCGTCTGCATCCCGCCGATCCGGCCGGGCAGCAGAAAGAATACCTGTCTCTGCTACAAAAAGCGTCGTCGAGTAAGGCTGCCAAGGTAGTGGAAAGACAGCTCAACGACGATAACTCGGCTCAATTACAATACGGTGCCGCTGTAGAAAAACGAACGTCAAGGAAAGCCATCGCGTTAGCCGAAGAATGGAACGAGAAAAAAGAAATTCCGACAAGCACGGATACTAACGTCCTATTGGAGGTGAGCCTTGCATCGTCCCTGACAGATCATAAGATCTCACACGAATTATCCACTCAAGCCCTCTTAGCGCGCATCGATCTGGGCAACGCAAAAGATATGTATGAACACGCACTTAAATTGGGTAGGGCTAATCCAGCTGCGCACGCTCTACAGACGCGTGCTCTTTCATGCGTCATGCGAACCATGACGCTGGAACAAACATTAGAAACGTTCGGAGACGATCACCCTCTTTCCAAAGACTATTTACGGATCGTAGGGAATAGCGACGACCCAAACAATAGTTTAGCCCTGGCCGCGGAAAGACAAGACGAACCGGTATGCACTCTGTTGGTAAAACAGGGAGCAAACCCCAACATCCCCCATACGCCCCCTTCCGCCAGCCCCCTATCTCGGGCTATCCAAGCGGGAAATCTCGCGCTGGTCAAACTATTCCTCAAAAATGGGGGCGATCCGGATCTTGGAAACGGCTATTTACTGGAAATGGCAGTCGGACTTGTAAAAGACTGCAAAGCTAACGGCGAAATTGTTAACTTGTTATTTGAATATGGTTCAGAGAAAAAACATGGCGAGCGATTACTCACAAAACTAGCCTTGGATGGTCTCCAAAATACGGCATCAATTACCCGATTAATGACCAGGCTTCATCTTCTGTCAGATATTGAACAAAAAAGATGCGAATATCTACTCGAAATGGCGTGGGGGGAGCAAAAAGCGGGAGCGGTCGAAGACCTCCTAAAGAGCGTTAAAAACATAGCCCCTATCCTACTAATATTCGAGTTATCGAGATCAAGATTCTCGCCGTTGGATAGCGGCGTCAAATTTTTTACAGATGCAGGCGCAAAACTCGATGAGCTCACGCCGGATGGCAAAACGCTTGCTCAGGTCGCTGCAGAAACCGGTAATTACAATGCAGTCAAACTTCTCGCAAAAACGGGAAAGCTAGACACGAAAAACGCCAAAGGGGAGACTGCCTTGCAAGCTAGCGCTCAAAACAGTAGCTTTAAGGAAGCCCGATGGCTAGTCCGGTCCGGCGCCAACCCTAATACCGTAATTCCGCCCGACGGGCTGCCTCTCTTTTGTCTGGCTTGCGATAGAAACGAAGGGCCTCTTTTCGAGGCCATCGTATCGAGGAAAGACTTTGACCGCAAAACTATCCATACTCCCGATGCCAAAGGCATGTTGCCTTTGGCGCGTGCCATCCGAAGTGGGTCGGTTACCATGGTCAGCCTGTTGCTCGAACTAGGTGCAAAGGAAGAAGCCCTTAAAAAGCATGCAGTCCCGACCAGTCGAACGCCTGAAATCCAGCTTATTAATTCCCTTCATGACCATTTATGCAAAGACCTCACGGAACGAAGCAAAGAAGCTCTCAGAGAAAAGGCATTTTCCAAAGAACTCACCACAAAGCCCTTTAGGCAAGACTTGGAACGATATGTTTCGCAATTACTTGCAAGCTCCCCTAGATTTGAGGTGAAATGGGCCTACCAATGTAGCCTGCGGGCTGCGATTCTTCTATTGGAAAATATTCAAGAGCGTTCTCACAATATCGACAGGATACTCGATGCGCTTCGAGACGCTTACGGGAGAATGTTATAACTTAGTGCTGGGAAACGAGGTATTAATGGGCGTACGGCCACCTCTCAAAAAAAAGGCTAGTAAATCGTCCTAACATAATCCAAAACGTTCTTGGATTGCATATCCTCGCCGCGAATTTTTGCCAACTCTTCAATCAATTCTTTTTCGCGCGAACTCATTTTTTCCGGCACTTCCACTCGGATATGAATCAATTGATCGCCCGACCCCATCCCCCGCATATGGGATACGCCCTTCCCACGCAGACGCAACACCGTATCCGGCTGCGTTCCGGTCGGAATTTTCAATTTCGCGGCGCCGGTTAACGTCGGAACCTCGATCTCGGTGCCCAAAATCGCCTTGGTCAGCGGAATTCCCACTTCCAAATGAATATCGTCTCCGTCGCGTTTAAAATATCGGTGTTCTTTAACTGATAAAAACACATACAAATCCCCGGCCGGTCCGCCACCCTCGCCATAATTCCCTTCGCCACTCACCCGCAACTTAGTTCCACGGTCCACGCCGGCGGGAATATCGATCTTGATCGTTTTTTGCTTCTTTTCCAATCCCTTGCCATGACACAGCAAACACGGGTTCTTGATGACTTCCCCCGTACCGCCGCAATGGTGACAGGTACTGATCTGCGAAAAACTGCCCAACATCGTTCTTTGAACGGTTTTAACCTGCCCCGTCCCATGGCAATGGGCGCAACGCCCTTTGCTGGTTCCCGGCTGGCTGCCCGCCCCGTGACAACGCGAACAC
>CAYGHZ010000032.1:0-15269 GCA_964349635.1 uncultured Candidatus Marinamargulisbacteria bacterium | reverse complement strand
GCCCAGCGGCGTTAACGATGGTCAGGTGGTCTTTAGTGGGGCCGCGGAATCGTTCAAAGACGTGACGGCGCTGACCGGGGTTCTTTATTATTATAAGATCTATGCGTTTGACGGCATCCCCAATTATTCACGAGAGATCCCAGCACTTACGGCTTTATTGTAGCGCGATCCCCTACTTTCAACCGGAATTTTTTCACTGTCCCGCCATTTACTTCAAAAACATATTTTGCCGGTCGTTTTGAAAACAGCGGCGTTTCATCCAACGGCTTGGTACGCTCTTTGATATCGACCACTTTCATCTGACTATCCATCCAAATAATATCCAACGGGATAGTGGTATTTTTCATCCAAAATGCAACGGCGCGTTCATAGTCCAAAATAAATAACATCCCGCGATCAGGTGGCATGGAGTGGCGATTCATCAGTCCCGTTCGGCGTTTTTGAGGCGTATCCGCAACTTCGGCTTCAAAACACGTTTTTCCAAAACAAAGTGTTACATCCGCCCATAGCGGGCCGGATATAAAGAGAAACAAAAAAAGCGCGATTACTTTTTTGTTTTGGATTTGGTTGGAGTTTTGGCAGCAGTCGCGACCACTGCTTTTTTCGCAGGCGCTTTTGCTTTTGGAGCAGGTTTCGCCTTGGTTTTCTTAGACTTGTCGGCTGCAGGTTTTGCCGCCACTTCCACAAGCGATTGATTAAATCGGCGAGCCAACTGCGATTTTTTTCGCGCCGCTGTGTTGTGGTGCAATATGCCCTTGCTTACCGATTTATCAATTTCGCGAAGCGCAGTTCGAAGTTCCTTTTCTCTGTTTTCAGATTTGTCCTGAATAGCGCCTGACGCACGTTTGATCACTGTTCTCATTTTTGAACGAAGCGCTTGGCTTCTAATGTGATTTCGTTTGTTTACTTTGATATTTGCTTTTGCTGTTTTGGTGTTTGCCATCTGTGAATGCCCTAGGTTATGATAATTTTTCGCATCATATCCCAGTTGAAAAACGCATGTCAATATTAGATTGGTTCGCCAAAAAAGAGAGAGCCACCCAGGTTAGCGAAAAGCTAAATATCCCCGGCAACCTGTGGGTGAAGTGCTTTCAGTGCAATGAAATTCTTTTCTTAAAAGAACTGGAAAGCAATTTCAAAGTTTGCCTCAAATGTAATTATCATTTTCGAATCACTCCGGAAGAACGTCTGGCTTATTTTTTTGATCCGGACAGTTTTAAGGCCATCGATGCAGACCTGACGCCCATAGATTTCCTGAAATTCACCGACACCGAAAGTTACTCCGATCGCATCGCCCGAACGCAGCGAAAAACCAAGAAAAATGAAGCAGTTCAAACAGGGACTGCCTTATTAAAGGGAGCGCCGGTTAATTTAGGGATTATGGATTTTTCATATATGGGCGGATCGATGGGATCGGTGGTGGGTGAAAAAATTACGCGATTGATTGAATTGGCCACCCAAAATAAAAACCCGCTGATTATTTTCAGTTCGTCTGGCGGCGCGCGTATGCAAGAAGGAATTTTGAGCCTGATGCAGATGGCGAAAACCAGCGCCGCGCTGTATCGGTTGTCAGAAGCGCGAGTCCCCTATTTGTCTGTGTTGTGCGATCCTACCACCGGGGGCACATCCGCCAGTTTTTCCATGTTGGGCGATATTAACATTGCGGAGCCTGGGGCATTAATTTCGTTTGCCGGACCTCGCGTTATTGAGCAAACCATTCGTCAAAAATTACCGGAAGGATTTCAGCGTTCGGAGTTTCTCTTGGATCATGGCATGGTCGACATTGTTCTGGATCGCGCAAACATGCGGGACACGTTGTTTAATCTGATTTCCACTTTGAAACCATTATGAGACCCCTACCCTTTGAAAAGCCTATTGTTGATTTGTACGACAAGATTGATCAGCTTAAACGCCTTTCGACGGAGGGTGGCATGGAATTGACCGAAGAAATTGCAAAAATCGAACAGCGCGCAGAAAAATTAAAGCAAGATATTTATGAAAATCTGTCGGCGGCCCAAATTGTTCAGATTGCTCGGCACCCCAATCGACCGGACAGCGCCTCGCTATTCAAGCTTATTTTTGATGAATTTATCGACCTACATGGGGACCGTCTGTTTCGTGACGATCCCTCCATCGTTGGCGGCATTGCGCGTCTCAAAGACTTTCGTTTGGCGGTGATCGGACATCAAAAAGGACACGACACTAAAGAAAATATTCATCGCAATTTTGGCATGCCGCACCCGGAAGGATATCGCAAGGCGTTACGGATTATGAAGCTCGCTGAAAAGTTTAATATGCCGATTGTTACATTTATCGATACCCCGGGCGCCTATCCCGGAATTGAGGCCGAAAAGCGCGGGCAAGCGGAAGCGATTGCTCGTAACTTAAAAGAGATGACGGGCCTTCGCGTACCGGTTATTTCGTTTGTGATTGGGGAAGGCGGATCCGGCGGAGCGTTGGGAATCGCGGTTGCCAACAAAGTGTTTGTTTTGGAATATTCCGTTTATTCGGTGATTTCACCGGAAGGGTGCGCATCGATTCTATTTAGAGATGCCTCTCAGGCGGAGCGCGCCTCGGAAAGCTTGAAAATCACATCGAAAGACATTGTGGAACTGGGCGTGGCCGACGGCATTATTAAAGAGCCGTTGGGCGGCGGACATCAGGATTGGAAAGCGGTAGCCAGCGAAATTCAGCGGACGTTGCTAAAAAATCTTGAAGCGTATCGGTCCGTCGATCCCGCGATCGTAATTGAAGAACGCTACCAAAAGTTTCGTAAGATGGGGCAGTTTTTAGGTTAAGACGTTTGTTCTTTATGAAACAACGTAAGCAGCGGAGCCGCCACAAACGGGGAGGAGTAAGCACCCGCCACCACACCCACCAATAGGATCAAGCAAAACGCCTTTATCGTTGCTCCACCAAATAGAACCAAGCACACGATCGCTCCCAGGGTTGTGCCGGTTGTATTAAATGTACGAGCCCAGGTCTGATGCAGCGATAGATTGACCAGGGACGAAAATTCCATTTTCTTGATGTGGTTCACATTTTCGCGAATCCGGTCAAAAATGACGATGGTGTCCATGATCGAGAAGCCCAAAATAGTCAAAAGAGCGGCCACAAATTCCGTGTTGATTTCGAATAAAAAGATCGACGCAATACTAATCGTTATTAAACCATCGTGAAGCGTCGCAATAATAGCGGAAATTCCGTAAGAAAACTCAAATCGCCAGGTGATATAAATCAAAAGCAAGATAACGGCGATAAAGACAATCCAGAGCGACTTTTGGCGCAATTCAGATCCCATCGACGGACCAATAAAATCGATTTCCAAAACCTCGACTTGCCCCATTTGTTCCCTGAGGGTCTTCAGAATATTTTCGCTACCGGCATGGTCTAACAAGTTAGTCTTGATCAACACTTCTTTTTGATCGGAGATTTGGATCGAACTTTGCTCCAATCCAATGGATTTAAGCGTTTTTCGCAATTCCGTAATTAATGAAAGAGTGTCGGTATGATTCGCAAATTTAAGATTGAGTGTGCTGCCTCCCGAAAAATCAATTCCAAAATTTAAAACAGGCATTGAATTTAAGTACCTGTACCCCATCAGCCCAAACCCAACCAAGATAGGTAGAAGCGAGAGCGTAAACCAGAGATTTTTCTTTTCAACAATTTTAAGTGGGAGCATTGGAATTTCCTTCGGACGATACTCTAAAAACAATACTTTTCTCGCGAAATGTCAGGTTTGATAATCCTTCAAGCAATAGCTTTGTTACTGTGACAGCGGTAAATAAATTGGTTAACGTACCGATAGTCAGCGTAACCCCAAAACCCTTAATCGGACCTGTTCCAAGCCAAAACAGAACAACGGCGGCAATCAGCGTCGTAACGTGGGAGTCAAATACCGCCACAAAACCCCGAGAAAATCCCTTATCGATCGCGGCTCGTACGGATAAACCTAATTTCCGCTCTTCTTTGATACGCTCAAAAATAATGACGTTGACGTCCACAGCCATTCCCATCGTGATAACAATTCCCGCCATGCCCGGCAGCGTGAGAGTTGCTCCAAATAGTTTTAAAATGGCCAAAATGATTGCGACATAAAGCAGAACCACAATCCCCGCGACAAACCCGGGAATTCGGTACCACAGCGTCATATAAAAAATAATAAAGACAAAGGCTATTAACCCTGCTTTTTTGCTCATCTCAATAGAATCTTTACCCAGAGTCGGGCCCACCACTTTTGTCGAGACGATCGTAATGGGTACCGGTAAGGCGCCAGCTTTTAATTTAACAACCAGGTCCCGCATTTCTTCTAGGGAAAATCGGCCGGAAATTTGGGCGCGCCCGCCGGATATCGGCTCATTAACGTTGGGGGCGGAGATAATGCGGCCATCCAATAAAATGGCAATTGGTTTACCGACCGAACGAGTCGTCATTTCCCGAAACAATTTGGCCCCTTCCCCATTAAACTCAATCGACACCACCGGTTCTCCATAGCTGTCCGTACCGGGAGCCGCATCTTTCAAATAGGAGCCTGTAATAGAATTTTCTTTAAGAATAATCGGACGTTCGCTGGTGATGCGTCCCTGTTTATCGTATTCGGTAACTTTGTCCAATCGGGCATTTTTTCCCGCCAGAATCGCCAAATTTTCAGGTGTTAAATTGCTAACGTCACCGGGAGCCCATTCTGCTTCTACAAATTCCAACAGAGCCGTCTCTCCAATTACTTTTGTCGCCCTCTCCGGATCTTTTATTCCGGGCAGTTCTACAACGATTTGCTTTAACCCTTTTCGGCGGATGGTGGTTTCGGCGACTCCCAGGCCATCAATTCGATTATGGATCACCGCCAATGCGCCCATCACGGCATCGTTGTCCGCTTTGATTTCCTTGGTGTCCTGAGCTTCCAACGTCAGTTGAGTACCGCCTTGCAAATCAAGGCCCAAGGTCAGGGGAAATTTGTAAATGATAAACGCGGTGACAACAATAACCAGCAGGACAATAGACGTGCGAAGTTTTTGATTAACGTTCATTAAAATAAGTATATCAAATATTCTTTGTCCGCATATGCGGAAAGAAGAGCACATCCCGGATAGAGGCCGAATCGGTGAGCAACATGACAATGCGATCGATCCCAATGCCAAGCCCGCCGGTGGGCGGCATCCCATACTTCAGGGCGTTAACGAAATCCTCATCCATCATCTGCGCTTCTTCGTCGCCGGCTTCTTTGGCTTTCAGCTGATCTTGAAATCGTTCCATCTGATCGATGGGATCGTTTAACTCTGAAAAAGCATTAGCGAGTTCCATTTTATGCGCGATCAATTCGAATCGCTCCACCAATTCCGGATTGTCCCGTTTGCGCTTGGCCAATGGCGACGTTTCCCACGGATAGTCCATCATAAACACGGGCTGAATCAAATGGGGCTCTACGGCCTTATCATATATATAGTTAATGAGTTGGCCTTTCAGCGGTTTGTGACTGATATCCAATCCCATCTTTTGCGCCACCGTCCGCAACGTTTCCACATCCTGATCACTATCGACGCCGGCATATTTTAAAATGGCGTCTTTCAATGTGATCCGTTCAAACGGCGGTTTAAAATTGATCGCCGTACCCTGATAGGTCAGTTCGTAGCTGCCGTTCATCTGAAACACCAATTGCGAAATCAGTGTTTCCGTAAGGGTCATAATATCGGAGTAATCGGCATAGGCTTGATAGAGTTCCAACAAGGTATATTCGGGATTGTGTTTAAACGACACGCCCTCGTTTCGAAAGACGCGGCCGATTTCAAAAATCTTTTCAAACCCGCCGACGATCAAACGTTTGTGGTGTAGTTCCAGCGCAATGCGTAAATAGAGGTCTTGCTCCAAATCGTTATGGTGAGTTTGAAACGGCTTGGCCGCCGCGCCGCCATAAATGGCATGCAACACCGGAGTTTCTACTTCCATAAATCCTAAATTATTCAAAAATCCCCGAATGGAGCGGATAATTTCGGAACGTTTTTTAAATGCCGCGAGCACGTCTTGATTCACAATTAAATCGACATATCGCTGGCGATAACGAAGTTCTTTGTCCTGAAGACCATGATACTTTTCCGGTAGCTGTTTAAGCGATTTGGTCAGCAGCGTATATCCGCTTAATTTAATGGAAAGCTCGCCTCGCTTGGTCCGAAAGGGCTTTCCGACAATGCCGACAATATCTCCGGTATCTAATTTAAGGAGCCGCTCATAATCGGCTTCGCCCAGGGCATCCACATTGGCGTAATATTGAATCGCTCCGCTTTCGTCCTGAATATTGCCAAAGGTTGCCTTGCCGTGACCGCGTTTGGCCATTAGCCGCCCGGCCAGCGACACGACGACATCGACTTCCTGATCCATCGCCAAATCTTTATGGGCTTCTAGAATTTGATGAATGGAATGCGTTCTGGAATAACTATATTGAAAAGGGTTGATGCCTTCTTTTTTGAGATCATGCAATTTTTGTAATCGCACGCTTTCTTCGTCGCTATTGGGAGAAGGGTTTTCCATTTGGGCATTTTAGCGGCTTGGAGGGATCGAGTCTATGGCGATGATATAACCAAGTGTCAACACGCAATTTTTCCCAGGTAACCAGTTTTTCCACCATCACCCTATACGCCTTCTCAAAATTATTCATCGGTTGTGAAGGGCGATTGAGCCAATCCAAGGTGCAAGTCGTACAGGAGCAAAATTAATTTCACAATATCTCAATTTCCATTTCTTTATTTGACCCTTTTATAAACTGCAACCAGGCTTCGATGACTTGTTTGAATTGAGACAAGGAAATCCGCACTTTGGGCAAAGATTCGTCATATAAATTCTCAACCTCTGCTCCATCCTGTCTTAAAGTAAGAACATGCGCATTTCCATTACCTTCCCAGTTGAGAACTTCACCAGATTGAATATTTTCAACAATTTGGATCAGCTGACGACACCAAACATCATCAGCTTGAATATCATCATTTAAGAACCAAGCCAGCTCCCTCGAGTTTAACTCCTCGTCAGCCCAGTCTGCATGCTTATATCCGCGTTCATTTTTAAAAAATTTAATCTTCATCTTAGCGTAGGGTACGCGGTATTAATATTTCCGAATCGATCCAAATAACCTTCGATTTCATGTCCGTTCGTAGAAGTTCCCGTCCATTTTCTTTCATTCAACATAGCGCGATTTTCAAAAGCCCCTCGAATCTCGGATTCTATCTTACTTGGCGACCAATGATCCGGGAAAAAAGTTGACGGAGACTTCTTGGATATATTCTGGATGCTAACCTCCGCTCTGTTAAATTTCATGTAAGATTGACCCACCAGACCGTAAGAATTGCGTTGAAAAATGACCCGCCAAAAAATCTGAATTTGAACGGCAAAGCATTGATTTTGCCTGGGTCGCTTTTTGACGCGTACGCTGGGTCAATTTTGTACGCCGATCAGATTTGACGCACATCGGGAAAATTTAGAACCTTTGTCCAAGCTCGATTTTGAAATGTCCAGTAGGGTTAACTTTGAAATAGATTTCGGGCTCGGATGGGCTTATTACTAGGTACCCTGGCCTGGAAATTTCGACAGAGGATTTTATGCTTGAATAGGCAATAATCTTTCCTTTTTGAATGAGCACAATCTTACAAAGTTCGTTTCCCCACAAAATGTCTTTCAGTTTTACAGTTTCATCCGAATCCAGGCCCGCTTCATTTGCGATAGGTTCCGGCTTGAGATAGGCCATTGAAACGATCGCCTTTTCCCATCGAGTGTCTTCGCTCAATTGAACTTTGCCAGCATTCACCCTCGTTACGTCAATTTTCTTAATTTGATGTAGGATAGTCACCAAATCTTGGTTGTCCGATCTGCAGCTAAAAATGGCCATGCTAAGAATTATCGCAATTATTGAAATTATTTTCATCCGAAGCTCCTACCGAATATTACTCAATTTTTCGACCGGAATTTGGCCGCCCGCAGCATGTCTTCCGACGGAGTTGTTGTACAAATCCATCTGAACAGACTTCCACGATTGACCGTCGATTATCAGATTTTTTGCCTCATGTAAGTATCCAACGGCTGCAGCATATGCGGGACCATATCTCTCTGTCAGAGCCTGTTGCCAACGAGCATGCCGCCATGCGTCGCCCTTGCCATCAACCAAGAGCTTTGGATCATTGTTAAATTTTTTGGCGGCTTCATTAATAATTTGATCCTTAAGATCGTGCCCAGGAACTTTTTCATAGAGACTTTCCGATTCATTCGACTTCTTGACCGTCTCCTTCGGATGCCCATCATGATTAAACATCCGCGCAAACGCGGCAGTCACCGCACCATCGAGGAATTTGCCTCCGCCCAGGGATGAGGCTAATCCGCCAACACCCGCAGCAACCGCGGTCCGGGCGCCATCAAATCCAACCGTATCGCGATTGATCCCATCCGAGGTCCACGGAGTCAACGCTTCCACAAACGCCGCCGAATAAAACCCTTGTTCGAATCGTCCTCCGCTGAGCATGTTTCGGATGCCTCCTGCCACACCGTGGGCCAGTATTTTCGGTAAGCCGTAGCCTCCGAAAGCCCCGCCGCCAATGTAATTAAACATCGCGCCAGACGCCGCACCTATTAACGCACCTTGCAGCGCGGCGTTCAAGGCGTCCTGGACGCTTCCGCCGGAGATTAGCACGCTGGCCGCGCCGCCGACGGCCCCACCTGCAGCGCCACCGGCAATCGCGCCACCTACGGTCCCGACGCCTCCTGCCAACCCGGCAGCCCACGTGGCCGTGACGATCACCAACGCCACGATGATGACGATTTTGATGAGGTTCGCCAAATCGATCTCGAAATATCCCGAGGGGTCGATCTTGGACAGCGGGTTATTGAGAACGTAAGAATAGCGGTTCAGGTTTTGGCCGTTGTCCGGGCTTTGGACAAAGGGGTCGGCTTGGCAGAAACGGCCAAGAGTTGGGTCGTAGACTCGACCTTTCATTTGAACCAGGCTCACGGTGTCCAGGCTCTCGTGGCCCGTGAAGCCGCGATTGATCTGGCTTTGGATCTGTTCGATGGTGTCCGACCAGTCCGCGCTTCGGCGTTTTCCCCACGGGTCGTAGCTGAAGCGTTCGCTGACCGTTCCGTCGGTATCCGTCACCGTGTCGATCGAGCCTAGATGGTCTTTGAGGACGTATTGCGTTTTGGCGGTTCCGTCTTGAGATTGGGTGACGACCGTTGCCAGTCCGTTGCCGCCTTGGACATAGTGAACGTAAGCGCTGACGCCGTTCTTGCTGGTTCTCTCAAAATCGCCGAGATAGACCGTGGTCGTGGTTACCAAGGTGCCGGTGATGTCTGGGCCTTGGGCGATTTGTTGAATTTGGGTGTGGTCGGGACTGTAGGCAAACGTGAGAACCGCGCCGTTTTTTTGAATCTTTTGGGGTTTATTGAAGGAAGTGTAAGCTATTGCTTCGCCTCCGGGTCCGCTGATCCGATTACCGTTGGCGTCGTAGCGATAGTCCCAGCATGAAGCAGACGATGTCGATGACGTTGTCGCTGCACTGGCTGACGACGCAGCGAAAGGAGGGGTGCATGTCGCCAGAAACGAACTGCCGGATTTCGCTGTGAAGCCCGGCTTTAGCCAAATCGTGCCGTTCGCTTCCATCTTGACCACCGAGCCGGGTTGCATGACGGAGGTTGTGGTGAGTTCGCTTGAGGATTTGAAGGTCTTTTGACCGGTGAGTGAGCCGGTGAGTTCACACGGAGCCGATGGTATCGGTATTACCTGGGTCAGGGCATGGGGGCCCGCTGCGCCTCCGTAACTGTAGGAGCCGACGTCGGAGCGAGATCGAATATTGCCCAGCGCGTCGTAGGCAATTGACTTTGCGGCTTGGCCGGAGACTTGGGAAGACGTGAGGCGGTTGAGCGCGTCATAGCCGAAGGTTTCGGACTTTCCTTGCCGGAGGTCTTGGCGATTCTTCAAATTTCCGAGAGTGTCGAATTCGTAGGAGAGGTTTTGAATAGAGGTGCCGCCGTTGCCGGTGGAAATCGTTTTGATCAGGCCCGTCGCGGGGTCATGGGAAATGTTGGTTTGCAGGTTGGCTCCAAGCTTTTCCCGCTCCACCTGGCCTTTGGCATTGACCGCGTCCGCTTTCCAATAGCTAACGGGATCATTGGCCTTCGCGCTTTTTACTTCGGTTAAAAAGCCATTGGAATTATAGCTGTTTCGAACGGCGAAGCCGGTGGGGTAGACCTGAACCAGTACCCGGCTATGGGCATCGTAAATCAGGCTTTTTGAAAACGAATAGTTTCCGATCGTCGTGGTTGTCCGTTTGGGGCGGCCCAAGGCGTCGTATTTATACATTTCTTGATAGCCGTCCGGTCCTGAGACGCTGCTTAATTTTCCGATGGCCATCGTCCCCGAATCGTAAGTCCAGGTGGTTTGACCCTCTGCCTCCGTTCGAGTGATGGGCCGGCCTAAAAGATCGTAGGTCCAGGCTTGAGTTTGATTTTTAGCGTCGTTTTGGCTGAGCAGTTGTCCCAGGACGTTGAATTGATAACGCGTGAGTCCCGTGTTGGGTTCGCTTAACGCTATTCGCTGGCCACGAGAATCGTAGGTCATTGCTGTTCTATTTCCGGCGGAATCGGTAACGGTTAATAAATGACCGAGGGGATCGTACGTATAGGTTAAGGAATTGCCCAGCGCGTCCGTGGATCGGATCAAATTCCCCTGGCTGTCTTGAAGGCGAATTTCCGTCTGATTTAAAGGGTTGGTAAGAGTGGCCTTTAATCCTTCGTAGCGAGCTTGCGTCAGAGCGCTGTTCGGCGCCGTGATTCGAGTGGGCCGGTTGAGGACATCGTACTCATGCCGTGTCGCATAAGCGGCATCACCTGACCGGTAAGGAGTCGTTTCCTGAACAACCCGGCCGAGAGCATCGTAGGTTCTATCGACGAAAACAGGTTGGCCGTCAAAGCCGAGCGTTTGAGTTCGAACTTCTCGATCCAACGTGTCGAAAAATTGAATCGCCGGGGCTTGGGCGGAGCTATCGGTGCGAATGAAATAAATGGCGCCGGATGGCCCTTCGCCGCCGGCTTTGAGATACATCGTTCGGGTTTTGGTTCCGTCAGGGCGCGATTCCAGCGTTTTTCGACCGAAGCCGTCATAGCTCCAGGAGGTCGTGAGTCCGTTTGGCCCGGTTTGACTAGCCATAGCGCCGAAACGCGGGTCGTAGGTTCGTGTTTCGGTGTGTCCCAGAGCGTTGGTTTTGGATTGGACAAAACGGCCCCGGCTTTCGTATTGACTGGATTCTGTGCGCACGGCGATATCCGCGCCTTCGATTCGCGTTGAGACGATATTTCCGAACCCGTCGTAAGAATAGGTTTTTTTAAGCCAGCTTCCCGTGCCGGGATCTTCCGTCTCGCTCAAGAGTTGGCCCGAACTCGAATCGTAGGTAAACGAAGCACTGCGGGAGATGGGCGAGGCGGAAGGCCCTTCGGAGGTTACGCCGGATGTAATTAGACGCCCGATTTGCCACGTCCCGGTGTTATTTTGGTAGGAGTTTTGCGTGGTTTTGCGGTAGCCGTCGTTCCAACTTTGGATGACCTGAGTCGGGTTTCCGAATGAATCATAGGAGTAGTTTGTGGCGATTGATTGCCTTACGCTGCCGTCGAGATCATATTGTTGGACCGCGGTTGCGGCCAAATACGTGCTGTAGTGCCCGCTCAGGTTCAGGCTGCCATAGGTATTCGATGTCCGCGACACCACCACGCCTTGGGCGGTTTTTGTTTCCGACGTGTTTACGAGCGCTTTATACGGATAGTCTTGCCGGTAGGTCGTAGTCGTCGTTAGGCCCGAGGCATGGTCGGTCGCGACGATTTCCTCAAATCCACAGAATCCGCAACCGTCCCAGGTGCGCATCAGGCAATCGTAGTGATAGCTCACCTTGTTAAAGCCGCCGACGCCGTTGCTTTGGCTGTATTCCGCCACAACCTGCATGGCGGTCTGCACGTCAACGTCCGGATATTTCGCATCGTAACATCGGGAATAGATCGAGGAATCGGTCAACGGTTTATGGGCGATGCGAATTTGATGACCATGGCCGTTGGTGATAGAAGTTATGAGGTCGGGTTTGTGTTTATTGATGCCGACGTACAGACCGTCTTTGTTTTTTTTCGAAGCATAGTCCGCAAACCCGTCACCATTGACATCGGTCCATGTCCGCACGACCTGGTTAAAATAGCCCGGCGATGTCCAATCGACCCCGGGACGAACAAATGATGAGGTCGTTGTCTGCTGCCAAAGCGTTTGTCCGGTAAATCCTGCGCCGGTATTAAACGCGACCCAAATTCCCTCGGCTTCAGTTTGGTCGTGATATTTGCTCACTCGATCGGGCAGACCATCGCCATTCATATCCTTCAGGTCCAGGATCGTTTCCTTAAAATCCGAATATTTGCTGACCCGGTACATCGCTCTGGAATGGTTTTTCCAGCCATCTGCTCCACTCGTATCCCACCATAGTTGCTGAGCCGCAAAACCCTTCCCGGTGTTCAACGATACGTACAGGCCATACTGATTGGCGTCGTTACGGTGGGTGACGCGGTCGGGCAGGCCGTCACCGTTCATATCGATGAATCGGATATTTTCCAAATGGTAGTTGTCGCCGTAGGCGGCAAACTGGGTACACCCCTCAAGCTTTCTTGTAGGGTCGGGGTACCAAACCGTGGCTTTTTCGAAGCCCGAACTGGTGTTCAACCCGACGCAAACTCCAAATTGATTTAAGTCTTCAGAAGAGTTGGAGACTCGATCAGGCAGCCCGTCTCCGTTCATATCTCTCAGCGAATGGGCTGTGTAGGTGATTTTGTCCGGCCCATAGTGAAAGGTTGCGCAAATATTCTGAGATTTATTGGCTTCCTTTTCAACCGACCATAACTTGGGCTGTTCAAATCCGCTTCCGTTGTTTATCGCGACCCACATACCCTTACGCGAGCTAAAATAGTCTTTGGCAAAGTCGTCGGGATGCATAAAAAACACGCGATCCGGCCTGCCGTCGCCATTCATATCAACGAGATCAATTTGGCTGCGATCATCTCCGTCATCAGACACCTCGCTTGAGCCGGGCGAGTTGATTTCGTTATCAAGTCCGTTGGTATTCCACCATAACGCAAAGTCTTCAAAACTGGTTCCGTTGTTTAAGGCCACCCAAAGACCAAAGACGCCGGTTTTTGGATTCACGTTAAAAACCCTGTCCGGGAGCCCGTCGCCGTTCATGTCTTGGAATGCCGCTTGGGTGTAGCGCATGCTTCCCGATTTTTTCGATTGATTTAAGGCGACTCCCAAACCATACAACGCGCTTGTTTTCGCCAGATCCGTCGTCCAGTTTGAGATCGGATCAAATCCGGTTCCGTTATTAAGGCCGATCCAAAACCCGTCGTCATCCTGCGTGTAATCGGTTGGATGCAATTTGGTCTGAATAAACCGGTCGGCTCGTCCGTCGCCGTTGATATCAACTAACGCCTCTTGTGTCCAAATGGTGGTGTCTCCGTTATTTTGAAACACATATCCTTCGATAAGATTGTCATAGTTTTGTTCGTAGTAGGCTCTTCGAAAGGCATCCTGCCATCGTGTGGGTTCGGAGACTCCGTTTTCGGTGTTTTGCCATTCGAAAGTCGTTGGAGCCAGGCTATTCCCTTGTCCGTCAAATTCCTGAAACGACGTGAGACGGGAGACTTTGGTCAACGAATGTTCGGCGTAAGTAAAAACATATTTATTGACCAATTGATCGTCCAAATACGTTTCGATGAATTTTAAACGCTTTAGAAGTTGAACCTTACCACCACCCACATAGGCAATTTTTTTGTCCGTCCGGTCTTCATAGGTAAAAACAATTTTTGCGTAAGGCGCAAGTCCTTGTGACGTATTTCCCGTATAACGAATTTCACTGAGCAAGTGGGTGCCCTCGCTGCTGTTTTTTGCGTAGGAGAATTCAATATAGTTTCCTTTGGAATCCACTATTCTTGATACTTTCCAGGTCAAAATACTGCCCGATCCGTCGCTGAGCTGGACTTGCGAATCGTCCGTGTAACCATACTCGTAGGTTAATCCCGACTTCGTGAACGCGATCAACTTGAGCGGTCCAACACCGCTGGTCCCGTAAGAAATCACCTTCGAGAAGATGTCATTTTCGGTTCTGTATTCCGTGCCGTCGGCGCCATAAGTTCCCGAGACGGCGACCAGTCGCTTCCCGTCCAGAGAGAATCGATCATTGGAATCAAAATCCACCGGGTCGATAAAGCTGTCCTGGCGAAGCGTGGTCGCAGCGCGCCCGATTTCGCTTAGTCCGCCCAACGACCAGCCGATACCCAATAGCCCGTTTGGCGCACCCGAGCTGTAGGTAATCGACAGTTTGGGCGCCATCCCCCCGGTTCCGGGTGGCGTACTAAGTAGTATTTTGTAGGTAGCGGCTCCCGTTTCCGCGACTCCGAATTGCCCCGGCGTGTACCCAGCCATTTCACCGGTTACGGAAGGCAATTCGCTAACGCGGTTGTCCGGAGCCGGCGCCCCGCCTGTTGCCATGGCCCAAAGCGACGGGGCATCATCATCCGGGGAGTGGGGATTCTTTCCCTGCTCGATTTCCCACCAATCCGGAAGTCCGTCGCCATCGCTGTCGAGGTCTCTATGGAGACCTGCTGTGGCAATTTCTGCATAAATTATTTTTGTCGACAGTATCGGACTCAGGAAGAAACTGACGACTAAACAACCGGCGATTGTCCGTGTGATTTTTCCGGATTTCACCTGTTCATCCTGTTTTCAATACGATTTAGTTTTTCTCTAAGCTCGGCATTTTCCTTTTCGAGGCGTTCGATTTTTGTGTCGTGTTGGATTGCGTAAAGGGTCAATTCTTCAACCTTTTGCACCAGTTTCACAATGATTTTCGAAAGCCCCATGCCTTCCGATACAATTTCTTTTTCCGACGGAAAGTCGGGAAGATGTTTCCTGGATTGAACAAACTCGTGGACATTGGAGAGGGGCCGCAAGGGATACGTAGGCTCGAAGACGAAATCTGCAAATCCGTTAAGCGTAACCATCACTTCCCTTGCCTTAATGGTTCCGTTGACTGTGAGTTTATGCGTCGGCGCCGTCGTCCCAATGCCTATATTGCCGTCGTTTTGAAGGGTCAACACGTCTTTAAATTCTCCACCTGCGGAGGTGGCGAACCGTAAATCTTGCTCCTGACCACTGGTGACGCTGACATAATATTTCCAAAACCGATTTTGACCTGAATCCGCATCTCGCATTCGCACGG
>CAYGHZ010000031.1:0-15372 GCA_964349635.1 uncultured Candidatus Marinamargulisbacteria bacterium | reverse complement strand
GATATCCTGGTTTTTGCGCTATCGCCCGAGCCAGAAAAACGGCGGCATTTTCCGTCGAGACTTGTTCTTCCGGGAATGAAAAAAATACCGGATATTGAATATCGCGAACGTCGGTCGCCCAGCGATTTAGAAAATCGTCCCAGTCACCGTTTAATACTTCGGCCGGAATTACGTCGGCGGCATGCCAATAAATGAGGGGGATGGATTTTTTCTTGAAGATTGTCTCAACCTCAGACTTGGGAAAGTTTGTTTTCCAATCAAGGCGCAGGCCGATCAAGTGCGGACGAATAGAGAATGTTTGGTTGGGTTTGGGGGATATGACGCCGAAATAGACCGATTCGTTGGGTGGAGTAGGTTTTTTTTGGCAGCTGGCAAGATTAAGTGCAAGCAGGCATATAGCAAATGAAATAAGAGCGCGCATCATGGAGGCTTTTATTTTACTTGAAATTTCTTATCCTTCAATCATTTGCCGAATGCCACGAATCATTTGTTCCCGCTTGGCCGGCGACAGCTTGCCGATTTTTTGGGCTAAGGATGCCTTATCCAGCGTTACAATTTGAGTGACGTTAATCACACTTTCCTTTGAGAGCCCTGCCTCGCCCTTCTTCAGGCTGACGTTTCCGGGGACTTTCGCGCGCGCCATATTTGAGGTAACTGCGCAGACTACAACGGTTTGGATTTTGCTTTCATTGAAGACGTCACTCTGCGCGACGACCATTGGACGACGAAATCCGGGCGCTGATCCTTTCGGATCTTCTAAGTCAGCCCAAAACACATCTCCCTGCCTGATCGAATCAATAGTCATCCAACGCTCGTTTGGTAAAGCGCTTAATGCTTTTTTTTCGTGTTTTTCTTTCTTCTTCAAGTTCTGGCTTGGAGAAGGCGGCGTTGATCTTTTCGCTTAGCGATTTGTTCTTTTCACCCTGAATAAATGCTTCCGCCGCCAATACAAAGACATGGCTTCTGGAATAATGATGAGATTTGGCGAAGTTATCGACTTCGCTGAATAATTCATCCGGAACTGAAATGGCAGTCTTCATGTTAATAGTATGAAAATAAGTATTTATATTGTCAATACCTAAGTATTACCTGCGATCGTTTTTTTCGAGATTCACTATCTGGAGTGGGGGGCGGCTAAGCGCACATTGACACCGAAATAATAGAAATAGGCGTCTAACGCTTCGAAATTTTTTGCAATTGGAGAATCTCCAAAAAATCCCTCTCCGATGACTTCTTTTAATCGTGTTAATTCTTGTTTGCGGCGCCCGGTCCATCGTGGATCAACGATGGTTAGGTTTAAAAGTTCCCACAGCCTATCAAAGGCCGATTCGAAGCGGTTTTGTTGATTATTTTGGAAGGCTTTTAGAGTGCGGTGGAATTCGCTACCCACGTTGGCCAATTGTTCGGCTAGTGTCATGGTATGCCATCGCCCGGCGGCAAGCTCTGTGTGAATCGGAGATCTCATGCTAATTTTTTTTCGATAATTTTCAAAATGCGCCCGCGAATTTCAGGATCTTCCACATCTCGGCTTCGATTGCCGTCGCGGGGGCGGATATTGATCATGGAATCAAATTCGATATTTTCCGGAAATGATTGATCCGTATAAATATTAAATCCCCATAGATTTTCTTGGCGGCTTCCGTTTTGCAAGAGAAGCGACTCCTCGTCCGCATGCATCTGACCGCCCAAGGCGAGGACTTCTGTTTCGATGTCTACGACCCCCTTTACCATTGTTCCGAATACCGCCTCCGCCAGAGCGTTTAGCTCGGAGGAAGAAATTGTTTCTGCAACAATGAGAATATCGGACATGAAAAATTACCTGCGGTCGTTCAATTTCCGAAGCAGATTAAGAATTTCAACATACAGCCAAACCAGCGTCACAATTAATGCGAAGGCGCCGTACCATTCCATATATTTGGGCGACCCATGTTCGGCGGCGTTTTCGATGAAATCAAAATCCATGACTAGATTAAGAGAGGCTATAACCACCACAACCAAGCTAAATCCAATGCCGATGACCCCGCTACCCTGCGTGCTGAACCAATGAACCCCGAATAGGCCCAAGATAAAATTGACCAGATAGACTACAAAAATTCCGCCGGTGGCGGCAACAACGCCCATTTTAAAATTTTCGGTGACCTGAATCATTCCGGATTTGTACGCGCCCAATAAACATAAAAACGTTCCGAATGTCAGGCCGACGGCCTGGGTGACAATACCCGGATAACGGGCTTCGAAGATAGATGAAATTCCGCCTAGGGCTAGGCCTTCGGCGACGGCATAAATGGGGGCGGAAATATGAGCAATAGTAGGCTTAAATGAAGTGACTATGGCGGCAATGAGGCCAACAACGACGCCCAATAACATCAGCGGCATCATGGCGGCTTGAGACCAGGTGTACGCTGCACCTGCGATAACTAGAAACAGCAAGATACCGGTTTTGTTGACAGTACCTTGAATGGTCATGGCTTCGGAAGAGATTTGAGTTGACTCTCTAAACACCCGATCGCTTAACATAGGATTGCCGGATCTAATCATATTTTTAAGTTCCTCCTGAAGGAGAATGGTATGACAATCGAAACCCTGTTGCAAGAGCAGTCCGCGGTCAAAACGCCGGAGTCTTTTAAACGAAACGCCCTCTTTCAAGATCCTTCCATATATAAAGAAGACCGCCTGAAATTTTGGGAGGCTCGGGCCAACGATTTGGCGTGGTTTAAGCCTTGGGATCGCGTGTTGGAATGGAATCGGCCGTATGCCAAATGGTTTTGCAATGGGAAACTTAACGCCTCTTACAACTGTCTCGACGTCCATTTGAAAACGCACCGAAAAAACAAGGCGGCGATTATTTGGGAAGGTGAAAACGGGGAAACGAAAACCTTGACGTACAATCAGCTTTATTTGGAAGTTAATAAGCTGAGCTATGTTTTGAAAAATACTTACCATATTAAAAAGGGCGATCGGGTTACTATTTACATGCCAATGGTTCCTGATGCCGCGGTAGCTGTGTTGGCCTGCGCTCGGATCGGAGCCATTCATAGCGTCGTGTTTGGCGGGTTTAGCGCGCAATCGCTGAAAGACCGATTGCACGATTCGGATTCCAAACTTTTGATCACTGCGGAGCAGGGCTATCGTCGCGGACAGATTGTTCCACTTAGGAAAATAGCCGAAGAAACGGGATTCAAAACTATTTTGGTTTTACCGATTCAAGCTAAGCAGGAATTTGTCGAGGCCGAGGTGATGGATAGCGAAGATCCCCTATTTATTCTTTACACCTCCGGCACGACCGGAAAACCGAAAGGTATCGTTCATACAACCGGCGGCTATATGACGCATGCCAAGTTTTCGACGCGGGCTGTTTTTGATTTAAAAGACGACGATATTTTTTGGTGTACTGCCGATATTGGATGGATTACCGGCCATACCTACGTTGTGTACGGCCCCTTATCCAATGGTGCGACAGTGATGATGTTTGAAGGGACTCCCGATTATCCTGATAAAGACCGCTTTTGGGATGTGATTGAAAAACATCGGGTGACGATTCTGTACACGGCGCCGACGGCGATCCGGTCGTTTATGAAATGGGGAACGGAACATGTTGAAAAACATGATCTTTCTTCGCTTCGATTATTGGGGACTGTGGGCGAGCCGATCAATCCGGAAGCCTGGATGTGGTATCACAAACATATTGGCGGCGAGCGATGTCCGATTGTGGATACTTGGTGGCAGACCGAAACCGGCGGCATTATGATTTGCAATTTGCCTGGGATTCATGATTCCAAGCCGGGTTGCGCGGGTATTCCCCTACCCGGTATTGAAGCCAACGTGGTCGACGGGCTTTTGACGCTGACGCAGCCGTGGCCATCGATGTTGCGCGGGATTTGGGGAGATAACAAACGGTACGAAGAGGTGTATTGGAGCCGGTTCGAGACTTATTTTGCAGGTGACGGCGCCACGGTCGATCAGGATGGTTATTTTATGGTGTTGGGTCGTGTGGATGACGTCTTGAATGTGGCGGGGCACAGGATAGGTACGATGGAGATGGAAAGCACCTTGGTGGAATTTCCGGGTGTCGCGGAGGCTGCGGTAGTGGGCATGCCGGATGAAATTAAGGGGCAGGCTATTCTTGCTTTCGTGATTCTGAAGGAGGGGGCGCAGGCCGATGAGCAAGCGATGATTCGGTTTGTTGGGGAAAAAATAGGCGCGATCGCTAAACCTAAAAAGATTATTTTTACGCCGGAACTGCCGAAAACTCGGAGTGGAAAGATTATGCGGCGGTTGTTAAAAGATTTGGCTGAGGGGAAAACGGGCGGTGATACGACCACGTTGGCGAATCCGGATATTGTGGAGGCGTTGAGGGGGCGGGTTTAGACAAACAGCCTTGGAATGTTTAGGGACTGAAAAATTGGGGAATTGTAACTAAAGAGGTGATGGGTTACAGTTATAGATGTGATTAAGTCGTTCAAGCACAAGGGTCTCCGCAAATTCTTTGAATCTGGCGAGACAAGATTGTTGAACCAAGATCACGTCAAAAAGATCAGGTTAATGTTAGCGCGATTGAACACGGCCTGCGATATTAAGGACATGAATGCCCCAGGGTACCGCCTTCACGAACACAAGGGTAGAGGGGTTGGAACTTGGTCGATTGATGTTAGTGGAAATTATCGTATAACGTTCAGATTTGAGAATGGTGACGCAATAGATGTAGATTATTTGGATACCCACTGAAAACAGGAGGAAAAATGATGATGTATAACCCGCCGCACCCTGGTGAAATCTTAAAAGAAGAATATTTGTTACCTTTAAATCTCTCTATTGGCGAAGCCAGTGAAGCGCTTTGCGTCAGCAGAAAAAATTTGTCGTCTATTGTTAACGGCCACACTGGAATAAGTCCTGAGATGGCGCTGAGACTAGCTAAAGCTCTTAATACAACGCCAGAGTTTTGGATGAAGTTAGAAGAACAATATGATCTTTGGCAAGCGAAACAAACGCTTGACACCGAAAATGTAAGGGAGCTTTATACCTTGGTGGCTTTTTGAAATTAAAAACGAATTTGATAAAGCGCTCGGGCTTCGATTATGGTTTGGCGGTTGACGGTGTTGCCGGCGGTTTTTAATACGGAGGCTTGATCCGGTTGCTCGGTTAACACATACGCTCCGGCGCCGGATTCGATGGCTACCGGCGCTCCGATTAAGATCGGAAAGTCCACAATTATTTTTTCGGCGTCGCTGAGATGATGGGTGGCGGCGATTGTAATTTCGTGGATTGGGGAAGCTCCCGTGATCGGAATCTGCGCATAGGCAAACTTGTCGCTGGGGATCACAATCGCATAACGCATGGCCAGATCAAAAGGTGGCTGAGAGACCCAGGCTTCCATTCGGCCTCCGAACAGGTTGAGGAATCCGTAGGTGTTGGCATAGCCTCCGTAATTAATTTCTAATTCGAAATTACTCCATGAGGAATCTACTCCCATTTGCCAAAAGGCGCCCTTGGCCAACGGAGCCTGGGCCAGGAAGGGATTCCAATAGGGATTGATCAGTAACGATTTTTCCGACATTTTGACATTGAGCACACTGGAATGGCCGATCAGGGAATCTCTCATGTACGCTCCGTTGAGATGAACCGAATCATTAGCTTTGAGCCGGGCGACGATCAGCGGAATTCCTAGGTCTTCCGGTAGATATCGCTCCGGAATGTCACGGCCCCCTCCGGCAAAAAGTCCCAGACTCGCGTTGTCCGTAATCCACGCGAATCCAACGTCTCGGCCGATCCGAAAGGCAAGATCGTGGATCGACCGATCGATAAATCGAAGCGAGCCGTCCTCTTTTAAGCGTTCGGCGCCGTAAGGGACTTTAAATTGACCGATCCGAATTTGATGAGTGGCCCAAAAGGGGACTTCAAAATAGAAGTCCAACATCCCCAATGACACGCCGGGACTGGGCGCCTTTACTTCTTCTTCGCCCGCCACGGCCATTTCGGCCCTAAATCGCATGGCGTCGAAGTCGTTGGCAAAGGTCAGGCGCGCTTGCTTCATAAACATGAAGACGCGCAGATCGCTTTTATATGGATCATCGACCTTTTGCGAAAATCCGATCATCTGCATGCGTCCGCCGAGGTGTGCGGCGGCCTGGCCTGACGATGCGATTAATAAAAAGAGAGAGGTTGAAAGCAGAAACTTAGAAAATAATGTCATAGTAAACCACCACCTTGTTGTCCGTATTTAAGACCCAAAAAAAAGTAGGAGGATCGATACCAAAATCGGTCATTAACAGTTCTTTTGATCCGGTAAAGCGAGAACGGTTGCTCTCTGATGAAAACTGGCCTGGGATTGTAACCGTTTGTTTTTTTCCGGCTATTTCCAACGTTCCGTAGACGTCCATATTGCGACGGATCACTTTAAAGAGGATATTTGGGAATCGTTCGATTTTTAGGGCGGCGCGCATTGGGCCGTCCATCCCCACTATATCGGATGTTAGGCCCGCTACCGGAACGGTGAGTTGGTCGGCTGAAATGTTCATGGTGGTGGCATCAGCCCGGAAGGAATGGAGCGTGGAACTTCCTTCGAACCAGAGTCTGGAACTCGGTAAAACGACCAGTATCAAAATCGGAATAAGATTCCACTTCTTCATTTTATAGTGGCTTTGCAAATTAAGGGCCAGCTTTGGGTACGGGTAAATAATTGAAACGGATATATCGGATTGATATAGCCCCTGCTATCTAGCTTGTCGGGAGCTGGCCTAAAAAATGCTAGTCTCAAACTTAAAAGGAGGAACGTCATGTCAACTAATTCTCATAAGCTCGGGGTTTGGATCGATCACGCTCAGGCCGTTTTTGTCAAATTCGATGGTGAAAAAGGCGTGGTAAGATCGATTCCGTCAAACATCGAAGGGGGCCTACACTTTAGCGGAGGGTCCGGCCCTCGCAGCAGGCGCGGACTTCAAATGAAAGCGGTGTCGGAGAAGAAGTTCGTCAATAAGCGCGAAGGTCAATTGCATGCCTATTACAAACGGGTTGTAGATGAAATAAATAGTGCTGATGAAATCGTTATTTTCGGGCCTGGCGAGGCCAAAAATGAGCTTCTTCACGAAATGAAGAAGCAACATTTGGATCAGAAAGTGAAAGGTGTTTTTGTCAGCGATCGGTTGACGAATGCGCAGCTGATCGAGAGAGTTAGAAATGTCGCCTATCATGGAATCTAAACGCCTGTTTGTCGTTAAGGCTTCGGGCATAAAGGCGCCGTATTCCGAAAGCAAATTGCGCCATTCGCTGCGCCGGGCAGGCGCGGATGCGGCGACAGTGGCAGATGTTTTGACAAAGATTCAGGCGCAAGTGACGCCGGGTATGCATACCCGGCATATCCGGCGGATGGCGTTGTCGCTTTTGAAACGTAAGTCGCGATCCTTTGCCGGGCGCTATAACCTAAAACAGGCGATTATGGAACTCGGCCCCTCCGGTTTTCCGTTTGAAAAATATGTCGCGGAGATTTTTAGGTTTCGCGGGTATTCCGTCTCCGTCGATCAGTTTATTCGGGGAATCTGCGTGACCCACGAGGTGGACGTTGTCGCCGAAAAAGATGGCAGGCGGCTCATGATCGAATGTAAATATCATAATAATTCCGGCCTTAGCTGCGACGTTAAAATTCCGCTGTATATCCACTCGCGATTTTTGGATCTGGATTTTGATGAAGGCTGGGTGGCGACCAACACGCGATTTACTTCGGATGCCGTGAAGTATGGAATGTGCGTCGGACTAAAGATGTTAGCTTGGGATTTTCCCGCCGGCCATGGGTTAAAGGATTGGATTGATCAAGGCGGCCTCTACCCTATCACCGCGTTATCCCGTTTATCGCGTAACGAAAAGCATCGCGTCTTAGCGCAGGGTTTCGTTCTTTGCAAAGACCTGATGATTCATCCGGAGGCCTTGAATCGCGCCCGTATCCCTCGGGAACAACATTCGTTGATCTTGAACGAATGTGAGCAGACATGTCGGCTTTAGGCGTTAATCCCGTTACCGCGTATCATGTCGGTTCGAGTACCATTTACACCCGATGGGTGGGCAACGAAAATCGTGTTTTTCAAATTGATCGCGCGGCGTCTGATGAAGAGCCGTTACCGGCCATCGGCGGGTCCTATATCAGTCCCTCTCCTCCGATTGATCATTCCGGAGGTCGTCCGTTACCCTTTCTGCCCCTAATCGAGCCGGTAAAAGCGCCTGAAATTGTCCAAGTCACCGAAATTTTGATCCCTTCCCAAATTCAAATTGAACGAATTGGCGAAGAGCCCCTAATTGTTTATGAATCGCTTCCGAGCGTTAGTTTACGCCCGCCTGTCGTTAAACAGTTGCCGGAAAAATTTATACCGCCGCCGTTTCGCCAATCCATGTCGCCTTTTATTATTTATTGGATGCCAATAAATGCGGCTCGTTCGTCAACTCGCCTGTTCGATCAGCGCCATTTTTTTGATCAATTGGATAACACGGAGAGAATTGCCATGGTTGACGAAGGTGGTCACAGAGCCTCTCGCGAGCCTGCCTTTGATAAAGCGTTAACTCAGATTACGGTTCCTGAAATGATTATCTATAACGAATATTTTGATGGTTGGCTTCCGAAGTATTCTTTTCTGGCCGTATTGGATGGCCAATTTTTGTCCTTTCGGCGATATGATACCGTCATCAGGCAATGGAAACTTTCGAAAGAAAAAAAAGTCGAGTGCCCGAGGAAAGATGAAGTTCATGTAGATCAAATCCGGCTTTATGAATTAAGGGGGCGCCTGATTTTGGTGACAAAACATGTTTGGTTTGGCCCCTATTTCGGGCAAGTGAAATTAACGTTTATTCGAAATAGCCCAACGCCGATTGCAGGCCAGATGGCTTTCCATTTCCGAGGTACGGGAGAACGGCAGGTAAACACGCTATTATGACTTCACAACTCACTTTTCGCGACTTAGGGATTGACACCCGCCAGGAATTTTTTGTTTATATGCGCTCCGACTGCGATGTCTGCGTGTCGGAGGGATTCGAGGCGTTAACCCGCGTTAAGGTGTCTCACAAAAGCAAGACCATCGTAGCGACTCTGGCCGTTTTGCATTCGGATGTGCTTAAACCGGGAGAAATCAGTTTGTCCGAAAGCGCCCGGAAAGCGTTGAATATCCGGCCGGGTGCGACATTAACGGTGTCTCATGTGCCTCCGATGGATTCGTTTAGTTTGGTGCGCTCGAAATTGTTTGGCCACCGACTTTCGCTCCAGAACTTTCAGGCCATCATCGCGGATATTACTGAAAATAAATATTCGAATGTCCATATTGCCGCCTTTATTTGCGCCTGCTCGAATCACCGTTTGTCGGTGCGAGAAGTGGTTTCGCTGACCGAATCGATGATTTGGTCCGGCCGACGGTTGGACTGGGGAGGCGGCGTTGTGGTGGATAAGCATTGTATCGGTGGGTTGCCCGGCAATCGGACGACGCCGCTGGTGGTCGCCATCGTAGCGGCGGCGGGATTAACGATTCCTAAAACGTCGTCACGCGCGATTACGTCGCCTGCGGGAACGGCGGATACCGTTGAGGTGTTTACCAAAGTGGACTTGAATCTTTCCGAAATCCGGCGGGTGGTCAAAAAAGAAGGCGGTTGTTTGGCGTGGGGCGGGGAAATTCAACTCAGCCCCGCCGACGAAATGTTGATTCGGGTGGAGCGGCTGCTGGATTTGGATAGCGAAAGCCAAATGATTGCATCGATTTTGTCGAAAAAAATAGCAGCGGGATCCACCCATATCCTGATCGATGTTCCGGTTGGGCCTACGGCCAAGGTTCGGTCGCAAAAAGCGGCGCTTTCGCTTAAGAAAAACATGGAGAGTGTCGCCAAATCGCTGGGAATTACCGTTCAGGTGATGATGACCGACGGCAGCCAACCTGTTGGTCGCGGCATCGGGCCCGCGTTGGAAGCCGACGATTTGGTGGCTGTTTTTCAAAATCATCCCGGAGCCCCAAAAGATTTGCGCGATAAGGCGCTGCTATTGGCCGGGACAATTTTGGAGATGGGCGGAGCGGCTGCCGGTGGAAAGGGAACAGAAAAGGCGCAGCATATCTTAGAATCCGGGCATGCCTGGGAAAAATTTTCGGATATTTGCAAAGCTCAGGGCGCATTTCGGCTTCCGTCAAAAAAAGCGCCGTACCTTGAAGCGATTTGCTCTGATAAGGCGGGCATGATTACCTCGATCGACAACCGCCACCTGGCCAAACTGGCGAAATTAACCGGCGCCCCCCACGATAAGCTGGCCGGCATTTGGTTTGAAGCGCCGTTGGGCAAGCGGGTCGCCAAGGGCGATACGCTGATGACCTTGCATGCCGAAAGCAGGGGGGAGCTGGATTATGCGCTTCGGTATTTGTCGGAGGTAGACGTCTTGACGATCGAATGACGCGCCAGCTTCCAAATTTCTAGCAGCGTCACGGGAATTAATGAGATCGCCAAGATGACGCCATACTCCGTCAAACTGAGCGGCGCTACCTTAAAAATATGTTGAAAAAACGGCGTATTTAAGAAGAGAAGTTGCAGTCCCAATGGTATGGCGACAGACACGCTATGATAAACGTTAGACCAAACGCCGCTTTGGAAATAGGTTCTAAATTCGCTTCGGAAGGCAAACGACCGGAATAATTCTTCGAAGACAATGAAGCTGAAAACATATGTCCTTGCCATTTCCATGTCGCAGAACATGTATCCGTAGGCATATGTAGCCAATCCCAAACCGACTACTATTACGCCTGAGAAAATCATTTGAGAATAGAAAGACCGATCAAAGAAAGACGCCGGAGACGGTTTTTTAGCAAGATGGAGAATGTTTCTGGGGACGGGTTCGGCAGCCAATGCCAACGCGGGGAATCCATCAGTCACCAGGTTGATCCAAAGCAGGTGGATGGGCGCCAGAGGCGACGGCAGGGCAATCAGGGCAGCGCCCAGCATAATTAATACCTCCGCCAGATTCCCGGAGAGCAAATATAAGATCGTCCTGCGAATGTTGCCATACACCACCCGGCCCTCTTCCACGGCGGCGACAATCGTTTCAAAATGATCGTCGGTTAAAATCAGTGCAGAGGCGCTTCGCGCGACTTCCGTACCTCCTTTTCCCATCGAGATTCCGATCGAGGCTTCTTTTAAGGCCGGGGCGTCGTTGACGCCGTCACCGGTCATAGCAACGACATGGCCGAGGGATTTCCATGCCTTCACGATCTCCAATTTTTGGGCGGGCAAGACACGGGCATAGACCGTGACGGATTCCACTTTGGCTTCTAGCTCGTCCGGCGTCATTTTGACCAGGTCTTCGCCGGAAATGACCTGCCCTTGGCCCAAAATTCCCAGCTCTCTGGCAACGGCGTTGGCAGTAACAGGATGGTCTCCGGTGATCATAACTACCCGGATTCCGGCCTTTTGGCAGGCTTTTACGGCATCGGGAGTTTCCGGGCGCGGTGGATCGGAAAGCGCCACCAGACCAATAAAACTCAGGGAGTGCTCCACGCTGTGAGCGGATTCAAAATTTTTCCAGTCTACCGGTTCTTCCGATTCAAACGATTTTTTGGCGACGGCCAGGACACGGCGACCTTGCAACGAAAGGGCGGTGACTTCTTCCAATATCCTTTGAAGTTTTTTGGTTTCCAGGTTGCATAACGGAAGTACCGACTCCGGAGCGCCTTTGACGTGGATCGACAACCCTCCGTTTTCTTTGACGGCGACGCTCATGCGTTTCCGGTCGCTGTCAAAGCTCCATTCCATGACCCTTGGATGTCGATTGTGCATGTCTTTCGAAATGACGGAGTGATCATAAGCAAATCGCAAAAGAGCGATTTCAGTCGGATCTCCTCCGGAGGCGCCGGTAGGATGGAAAAACGCGTTGTTGCACAACACCATGCTTGCCGCCAATTCCGGCATCGCGTCCGTTACGGTTTCGCGAACCTCCATTTTACCGGTGGTTAACGTTCCGGTCTTGTCCGCGCAAATGACCGTGGTGGATCCCAGCGTCTCAACAGCCGTCAAATGCCGGACAATGGCATTTCGCTTGGCCATCCGGCGTACCGCTAAGGCCAAGGCCAGCGTGGCTATTGTTGGGAGGCCCTCGGGAACGGCCGCCACCGCCAAGCTGATAGCTGTCATGACGACCTGCAACCAGGGTTGCCCCTGCACGACCCCCAAAAATGCCACGATTCCAACCACCACTCCGGTTAGGGCCAGAAGGAACCGGCTGCTTTGCTGCATTCGGATTTGCAGAGGAGTAAGTTGCGGCGTGGCCGTTTCCAGCATTCCGGCGATCTTCCCGATTTCGGTTTCCATTCCGGTGGTTGTCACCAGGGCGGAGGCGCTTCCGGTTGTGATCGTCGTACCCGCAAAAATCGTATTTTCGATCTCTTTGTCCACTGGCATCGATTCCCCGGTTAGCAGAGACTCGTCGGCGGATAATTGATAGCCTTCGATCACCTGCGCATCTGCGGGCACAAAATCGCCGGCTTCCAACACGATTAGATCGCCGGGAACCAGATCCACGGCAGGAATGTCTTTTGTATCACCGTCTCGGATGACCCTGGCCCGGGGCGCCGACAGTTTCTTTAACGCTTCAACAGCGGCCTGGGCGCGGGATTCCTGCGCCAACGCAATGGCCAGGTTCAGGAGAACGATCGATACAATGGCGCCGGCGTCGAACAGATCTCCAAAAATCCCGGAGAGAGCGGCGGCAACCAATAACACCAGAATGACCGGACTGCGAAGCTGCAAAAGCGTTCGTTGAAGGAGGGTGATTTTTTTTTCGGGCCTGATTTCGTTGGGTCCGAATTTTTTGAGCCGCCGCCGCGACTCTTTTTCCGATAATCCCGAAGCGTTCATGACCTAAATTTAGTGTACATGGCGGGCTAGGAGCGGCGATAGATCGATGCCGTTGGATAGATGCGGAATCGTGTTACAGGTGACGATTTTTGAGACGCCGCTTTTTTGTAATTCCCGGTAAGCGCCGTCGCAAAACGCCGGATGAACGCCGATACAAATCGGATTCTTGAGCTGTTTGGCGGCTTCGATCATCGTTTTGGCGGTAGAAATGATGTCGTCGATTAACACGGACGTATGGTGTTCGTACCCGGCGAATGAACTTTTTTGAATGCCAACAGCGCGATCTCCCCGCCGCGTTTTTTGCAACACGACGTAAGGGGCATTGCACAAAGTCGCCACCTCTCCTACCCACTGTTTGCTTTCCGAATCCGGACCGATTATGAGCGGACGAGCGACATTGGCGGCAATCCATTCCGCAATAGCGGGCGCGGCGTGAATCACGGTAGTTGGAATGGAATAGATTTCCGAAAGACCGCCGTATCGGTGCAAATGGGGATCGATCGTAATCAAAGCGTCGACGAATCCGGATATCAGAGAAGCGAAAAATCGGGAGGTCACAGCTTCTCCTTTCTGAAACGCCTTGTCCTGGCGCATGTAGGCCAAATAAGGCGCGATTAATATAACGCGCTTGGCGCCGGATTCTTTGAGAAGGTTACAGAGAAAATAAAGCGGCATGATTTTTGAGTCCGGCAGATGAAGACTGCACAGGACGTTCACTGCGCGATCCCTAACGTCGTCGAGAAGCCGCATATAAGTTTCGCCGTCGGGAAACTGTCGGGTTTCGAAACGCAGCCGCTTCATTGGAAGACCGGCTGCCAGACCCTCGTTGCCGGGCATGGCGATAACGTACGGATTCATAAGAGATCATACCCTCCTTAAAAATTCTGCCATACTGACGTCGATTTCCCCAAAATTTTGGGGCGACGATAACTGCTTACGCAGTTGGGCGATGGACAAGGGCGAGCCGGCGTCCTTGTTGGGATCGAGTTCCACCAGGGGCTGTCCCACAATACTCGCTTCAATATTTTTGGCCGAAACAATGGCCATCTTTTCGGGCAGATATCCCGGATGCGTTAGAGAGTTCACCAGCGGCGTTGCGGAAACCTGCATGAATTGGGTGGCAAGACCCGCTGAAAATACGTTCGGAAAATGGGGAGACTGGCAGTGAGAATTCACTTCCACCAACGCTTTTTGATTGGCCAGTCCGACAGAATCCCGAATGGCCGGAATTCCTTCCACGGGCGGAAAAATCAATGTGAAGACCGGGTAATAGGTCTCATCGTTGCTTAACAATACCCCCCGGGTATCGACCCGTTCGATCACGGTGTTGATCCGCCAATCAATTTCATAAAACCTCATGAGTTCCAAAACGGCCTTGCGCTCTTTTTCAAACGTACCAACCCCGAAATGAAATAGATGGGGTTCCGCTGTTACCAGCAACAGAGGAACTTGGATCCGGCTGTGATGATTTAATAATTCTCGTCGGATATTAAAAATAAACTCGTAAGCAGCCCAGTAGATGGGAGATCCCGGTAAAATTGAAACCAGAAGCGGGCCCGGTTTTTCAAGGAAATCGCCGACGGCTTTCCGGGTGCTATCCGCTTCTTCATAATTCATCACCGTATGGATATTGTTAAGCGAACGGATAAATGGAAATGACGTGTAGTTGGGTTTGGCGCCTGTGGCAATTACCAGATAATCATACGAAATCCTGCCGCCTTCGGTGGCGACCAAGCTGTTATGGGCGTCGATATGAGTGACGGATTCTTCGAAAAACGCGATACCTTTTAAGGTGTAAATGGGCCGCACGTCGAACGAAAGCTCTTCTTTTGAATAGGAGCTAAAGGGAACCCATGCCAGCGAGGGGCTAAAAACGAATTTATGAGTATTGGCCAGGACGATGACGTCATGGTCAGCCCCTACCCTGCTTTTTAGTTCCAACGCCGCCCGAAATCCGGCGATGTTTGTGCCTAAGACAACAATCTGTTTTCGTTTCATGTCGTAGGCTTTTCGATTTTTGTGCCAAGCTGATTTGTGCTTGTTGGGCAGCGCTTGAATATCAAACTGATATATACTTAATCAAAATGCCCAACCAAAACCTCGAACGCGAACTGGCCAATATCCGTTATGCCATCGATCAATCGACGATATTAGCCACCACCGATAAACGGGGCACCATCACGTTTGTGAATGATCTGTTTTGCAAGATTTCCCAATATTCGCGCGAGGAATTGATTGGGCAAAACCATCGCATTATTAATTCGCATCATCATCCCAAGGCCTTTTTTATCGATCTTTGGAAAACGATCGCTTCGGGCAAGATTTGGAAAGGCGAAATCAAGAATCGCGCCAAGGACTGTAGCTATTATTGGGTGTTTACCACCATTGTTCCCTTGTTGGATGAAAAAGGACGCCCCTATGAATACGTCGCATTGCGCACGGATATCACCGAAAAAAAGAAAATCGAACACGAAAAGGAATTGCTGGAACATGAGGTTCAGCACTATCAGAAAC
>CAYGHZ010000030.1:0-15726 GCA_964349635.1 uncultured Candidatus Marinamargulisbacteria bacterium | reverse complement strand
GTCTTTCACAGCCTCGGTCCAAAGACTCGCCAACTCGTTAAGATCAATGTCGGATGTCGGGTCGATCAGGATGGCCGCCTTTGCGCCTCGAAACGGGATGTCGAATAACTTCGCCTTTTCGGTCAGCCGCAACGCCGCCTTGGCTAGCGACTGGCGCGTTTCCGACGCGCTGAACCGAAGCCCCCCTTTAAAAGAGAAGCGCTCCGGCCGGCTGAGATCAAGGGCGATGATGTAACGGACGTCGCGCCCCCGATATCGAATGCTTCCTTCGATGAATTTAGTGGGCGTCTGTGCTTGAAAAAGGGCCAGTATTTTGTTCATTCACTTTAATTTTCGGTAAATACCCCAAAAAATTGCGAACATCGGGTAGAATACCCAAAATGCGTTTTTCCAACAAACTTTTTATATTTTTTATTTTAGGTTTTTTTATGGCGGTTCAATTTCCGTTTGGGGCGTCTTTACCTCCTAAAGAAGAATGCGTCATGAGCTGTGCGTGTCCCCCGAGCGACTGTCATTGCGATCATGAGAAAAGCGAAAAGAAACAAGGCCATCTTCCTTTTTTGGCGTAACCCCACACTTTTAGAAGGAGTATTTTGATGAAGATCAATTTTTTATTGAGCGTGATTTTAGTCTTTGTTTTCGGCGGTCGATCCTTTGCGTGCGAATCGGCCACCTGCCCCCTGTTACCTGAAATGGATAAATCTGCGCTTAAGATCGCCTTAGAATATGAACAAATCGATCAAGTCGAGACATTAAATCGGCGGGGCCTGATCAATGCCCAATGGTCGCCTTTCTCCAACTATTTTGTTCGGATGGAATTGCCATACGTGTTTAGAGAGCACACGCATACGCACCATGGCGAAGTGGAAACATGGAAAATTTCCGGCCCGGGAGACGTATGGTTAATTCTTGATAATGCATCAATTGAAAACATTGGCATTCATGGGGGTATAAAGTTGCCAACAGGAAAAACCGATGCGAAAAATAGCGAGGGCGAAGAAGCCGAAGTGGCGATTCAGCCCGGCAGCGGATCGACCGATTATTTTTTTGGCGCCTCGTTCGATACCGATCTATTTAGATCAGGAATCGGGTATCAAATCAGCGGCGTTGGTAAAAAAGGCTGGAAGAACGGGAATGTGGCTGTTGCAAGCATTGGCAAAGAGTTTCGGGTGGATTCGTCGTTACGATTGGGGGTCACCGCATTTTATAAAAACGAAGCAACGCCGGACGCCGGAGCTACCGGAGAATCAACGTCAAATTTTGGCGGGTCGTGGATTTATGTCAGCCCTTCGGTAACTTACCAGGCATTTTCGGCGCTTGTGCAATGGCCCGTGTCTGGGTCAACGTTGGCGTGGAATTTGAGAACGGGGGTTAGTTTGGAATTGTAGGAGGATGGCGGCGGCCACATAGGTGAAAATAATCGTCGGAACGGTGGGGAGTTGCGGGAAAAACAGCGACCCAAAGAATCCGACGATGACGCTAATGGCCGCCGTCGATCCGCAAAGAATCATGTGACGAATCAATCCTTGGGGACGAGCCATTCCTAAGATGACGGTGGGTAAGTAGAGAAACGCCACGGTAAATAAAAATCCTAAAAACTGAACGGATACGGAAAGTGTTATTAGGGAGACTCCTAACAACAGGGCGCGCCACCGATTGGCGGACAACGTCGTAGCCGTTCGTTCGCCAAACAACGCAATATCAAACGATTGGCTGCTAATCGGCCGCCAAAACAAAATCAAAATCGCGAGAGCGATCAAGCTGACGGGAAGAATGCGCAGGGATTGGCTCATTCCCAAGGTGGCAAGGTCTCCAAAAAAAATGCCGGCCATATGGCTCTCAAGAGCGGGAAAAGCCACGCTTGCCATATAGGACATTGCCAACAAAATAATATAAATAGCTCCAAAAATCGTATTTCGTGAATGATCGAGCTTGCCTACCGCCTTTTCGCTTCCAAAAAAAACGAATATAGCGGCCAGCAATCCCATAGCCGCGGGAGAAATCCCCGCCCCAAGGCCAAGCAAAATACCTACCATCGAGCCCTGGCTCACGCAAAAGCTCTGTAAGCTTCGATCTCGAGCCGAAAGTTGAATGCCAAGAAGCGCAAGCGCAGCGGCAAAACAAGCTCCCGCCGGAATGGTCCAGCGGTAAAGAAACAGCAACTCAATCATCGTGGGAGTCTCCCGCCAATTCAATGCGTTGGGACAAATAGGGCGCCAATGCATCCGGCATCGCGTCATGTTCGACGACAATCACGGCGCCGCCGGCATCCATGTAGTTACGTAAAGCGACAACGAATAACGCTTGGCTTTTCAAATCTAGGTGATTCAAGGGTTCGTCGACAATCAGCAGGGCGGGGTTCTGTTGCAGGGTTCGCATCAGCAAAATACGCTGGCGCTCTCCGCCGCTCGCGGTATTCCAAGGCAGATGGAGACGATTTTTTTTGATGAGGCTAGAGTGGTAAGCGCCGGGCCGTTTTTCCGCCAGGTTCAGCACATCCCCCAACGTGATTGGCCAAGGAACCGACCTGTTTTGCATCTGAGGCAAATACGCAATTTGTTTTCTTGGTGGAGTTTCCATTGTTCCCCTATGTACGTGGGCCTGGCCCAATAGTGTTTTTATCAGAGTAGTTTTCCCTGATCCGTTAGGCCCCTGAACCCACAGCAATTGCCCTTCTTTTAATAAACAGCTAATCGGTCCGGCAAGAACAATGCCTTTACGTGGCCCAAATTCAAGCTGTTTGAGGCGCAGTATGGTTTTCATGGATGGCCTATAAATACCGCATCGATCAAACGCTTTTGAACGGCCTCGTAGGAGCTTCCTTTTTGGATGCAGGCCGGAACGATTTCGACCGGAATGCCCGAAAATTCGGAAAAGCGATCCAACGTCGATTTAGGATTGAAGGAGGCTGCCAGCGCCACGTGCACGTGCGCCGCTTTGGCTTTTAACGCAATTTTTGCCAAATGTCCGGCGGACGGAGGCACGCCCGGTTTTTCTTCGATAGCGCCAAAGGAACGAACGCCCATATCGTTGGCCCAATACACAAATGCTTTGTGATATTCAATAAACATCGGGGCGTTACGCAGTTGCTGTTGATTGCTCTTCGACAGAGCGTCCATTTTGGTTTGAAATCGTTCCAGGTTTTGAAAAAAATAATCGGCTTTATCCGGGCGTAGAGCCGCCAATGTTTCCGCGATGCCTCGGGCCCCTTGCGCCAATCGTTTCGGGCTGAGCCAAAAATGAGGATTTCCGCGGGGATGAATATCGCCCATGGAGCGATCTACCGGCCCGTCGATCTTCTCCAACACGTCAATAAATTTCCCTACCTCGCAATACCCGTTGCCGCCGGGCTGAACGCGCGCATTTCCGGACTGCTCCAATACCTTTGGCAACCAGCCGATTTCCAGATCAAGGCCGGCGAAACAGACCATATCCGCCTTCGAGGACCAAAGTACAAATTTAGGGACTGCGTCGAGGTAATGGGGGTCTTCGTTACCTTGCATAAAGGACTGAACCTCCACGGCATCACCTCCGATTTCTTTGGCGGCCCACCCCAAATCGGGAATCGTCGCCACAATTCGGATTTTGTCACCGGCCCAAAGCGTCGAACCCACCAAGACAACCAAAATAAAAATAATCCATCGTTTCATAACACTCTCCTCTAAAACAAATGCGCCGGATGGGCGCCGATGACAAATGTAGCCTGACATTCGACAGCCTGGCGACCGGTATTTTCGTTGGTATAGGCCACACTAAACCGGCTGAATTCGCTGGGTTTCCAAGTGACCGTTGGAACAATAGCCGTCGTCGAATTCGCAATCGGATTTCCGGCCACGTCGGCCAGCGAGGTGTTGGTAAAATAATCCGCTCGCAACCCTACGCTCCAGGATTCCGTGAGTCCGTATTGCGCAAAAACATAACCGCCCGCAAGCGTTTCGGATGCGCCGCCGGAGGGGACTTGTTTTCGCGCCCAGCCTTCCGATTGAATCAACCATCGCAAAATTTTGCCTTCGCGCCATTTGGCCGCGCCGTCCAATCCGGCATACTGAAAGGCCGTGCCGTCCGCGATGGTGCGTCCCAAATAATTGAGCCCGATTTCCGTGCCGCCATCACCGGGCAAGTCCGCATAATGCGCCGAACGAACATAGTGAACCGGAACTTTCGGAAGTTCTCCGAGCCCGTGACTATGTCCGAATGTCCACCCGCGGGTGATGCCCACGGTCAGATCCCAGAAAAAGGGAGTGGGAAGTAACATGCTGGCTTCCGCTCCGGCGTCCACCACACCCTCGTCGCCAAAGAATTCGGTATGCGTTTTTGGGGAGGTAATAAAGTACCAATCATGGCGGTGAAATCGATTTAAGCGGCCGATGCCCAGAAAAAATTGTCCAATTCGAAAACGAGTGTTCGGAATCGCTTTTGTCGACCGAATATAAGCCTCATGCAGTTCATAAAACGTTCCCGTATCTTCCGCATGGGCGGCGATGGTCAAAAGGCCGTCGAAGAGATGATCAATGGGCGCAAAGATATTGATTTCCGACTCTCTTACTTCGGGGTGATTGGCGCGTCCGTCTCCCGCGCTTCCCATTTTGAAATACGAATCCACCGCTACCGACATCTGAAGGCCGCTAGCATCCGCCAGTAATGGGCTGGCGATAAAAAATAGCAGAAAAGCCAGACGTTTAATCGCTAAATTTTGCATCACCAACCACCGCGTTTGTCACTTTTGCGCCTGCTAATACAAGACCCCAATATTGGCCCATTCCGTTTCCGGGTGATTCATTTCCCGACTCTTCGGAATTAAATGCGGCTGCCGTCTCGGTATAGACCGATCCTGTCCAAGCCAGCATGTGAACAGGGGATTCATCGTTATGAATGTCGATTTGCAAGGTAATCGGAGCGATTGCCGAAACCGATGAAAATGAGGACGAGATGTCCTTGGTGGTTCCCGACGCGATCATCGACACTTTAAGTACGCTTCCCTCGCGCAGAAACTTAACACTAAATGCATTAGCCAACGCATTGCTAGAGTGGCTCGCCAACGTGAGACTCCCGTTATTTTGAAGAGTGAACGTCAACGCATAGCTATGTCCGGACGATATAGAGGAAAGGGGAGCGTTGAAAATAATCGTGCCATTTCCGCTGACGTTTGTTCCGCCGTTGACAAGGCTGGAATCGGAAAGAACGGTATAGGCGACGTTGTTAAGACTTTGTGTTGGAATCCCGACAGTTTGCTTTACTGCGCTACAGCCAACTAACGCCACGGCGACACCCAATAACACTAACAATTTATACATAAAGTTGTTCTCCTTTTTTGATGATTGTAATTCTATTATATGCAACTTGGTTGCGTTGATCAATGGAGCAGGTTGTTTAGCGGAATGCTTTACAGGATAATTAAGCAACCATGGACGTGGTTCTAATATCAGTTGTTGCGCTTATCGGATCAATTCTGACTTTTTTTTCAGGATTCGGGCTGGGAACGCTCTTGCTTCCCGTTTTTGCGCTGTTCTTCCCGATTCAAGCGGCTATTGGCATGACCGCCCTGATCCACTTGATGAATAACTTGTTTAAACTGGGGTTAGTGGGAAAGCATTTGGACGGCTCTGTTTTTGTGCGTTTTTCACTTCCAACTATTCCTGCTGCGATGGCGGGGGCATACCTACTTATCGGCTTAAGCCATGTCGAACCAATTTTCACCTATAGCATAGGTAGCGCCGAATATAAGGTTGAACTAGTTAAAATCGCCATTGCCGTTTTAATGGTGATTTTTTCTTTGTTTGAAATTATTCCAAAATGGAGTCGATGGACGGTGAACAAGAAATATCTTCCGCTTGGCGGCATTATTAGCGGGTTTTTCGGTGGACTTTCGGGTCATCAAGGCGCATTGCGAAGCGCGTTTCTGATTCGTGCGGGCATATCTAAAGAAAAATTTATTGGAACGGGGGTAGCTACGGCTTGCCTGGTCGATCTCACCCGAATTTCGGTATATGGGTCTAACATCTCAGCGATGAATTTCCATGGCAATATCGATATCTTATTCTCCGCGACTCTTTCTGCATTTATTGGCGCTTATTTGGGGAATAAACTATTGAAGAAAGCGACCTTCAATGTTGTTCAAATGGTAGTTGCGGGATTGCTGTTTATTGTCGCGATTTTGTTGGGCAGCGGAATCATTTAATGGCAACTGCCACGGCGTTAAAGCGGCAGTTCAAAAGCTGCCGCTTTCTGCCATAACCTTACTTTAAAGCCGTTGCTTGCTTAGCGCTCAAAATGCGAAAGACATTCACTGATTTTCCGTTCCGAGTAACAGATGCCTTGGCGGCTTTTCGTCCGTTTTTCATGGTCACGACTGTCACGTCCTTATCGGCGACCTCGATATTTTTTCTTTCTTTCACGTCGTAAAATTTCATCCTGTTTCTCCTTTAATAAGTGTATGGTTTCCGTGTTCACTTGGTCTTCGCTCCATTGCGGATATCGAACATGCAAAAGTTCGTGGACGATATCTTCCTCGGTCAGTTTTCGGGTGTGATGAATCGTTCCGACTTTGCGGTCGAAGTCTCGACTGATTCCCACAAAATTCTTACCGACTCGACAATATTCGTCCGAGACTTGGAATATAGAAATGGGGTGACATTCCACTTTCCAGTCCAAAAGTCCGAATTCTTCTTGCCAACACGCAATGACCTCTCTTGTCTCGCTCTCCCGTCGACACCTCGATTCTTGTGTAATGGCTATTACGCTGTACATGGTCAGATTATATGCAACTTAGTTGCGTTTATCAATGGGGCAGCCGCAATTGATTTTCGTATTCACAAAGGTGTTCGACGGTGTGTTTAAACGCCAATTGGAATGCCGCGTTTCTTTAATAAGTCCCTGTTTGATTCTGTCTTCCACCTTCTTTTTGTTCCATTGGCGTTTAAACACCCCGCGAGATTTCGGAACGACGAGCTTTCTCAGCCATCGGGAATTAAATAGCTGTTGAAGAATTCGGGGCTTATTGTAAGGTTTCTTTAATTCTTCGATCAGATGTTCATGGCGGTGCTGAGTTTCGTGAAGACCGTGGGTTAACTCGTCTATTTTTTTCATCGCCTTCTCGTCTAACTTCTTTTCCAATGCCGCCACTTGATCCCGGATGTAGCGTTCTTTTCGTTTGGAGTCTTCGAGTTCCAATTCGCTAATATCCAATTGCAATTTAGCAAGTTTTTGCAGCATGTCATCTTCGTTATCGAAGGGCTGTTCCGCCACCTTAAGAAGTTTTTGCTGCTGCTCCATTCGTTCAAAACTCCAAATCCGCATTTGCAAATCCAATTGATCGGTTTGCTGAAGGTGAATATGGCCTTGTTCCGACCATACTGTTCCGGAAACCCATTTGGCCGCCGCCGCGACCGCCGGACGTGGCTAGCCGGTATTTGGCGCTGTCGACCTTGGAATCTAGGTCTCGATGTTGTTCTCTGTGGTAGGTCGTCATTGTCGGGATGGATATTTTTTCGGCTTCCGCCTTGGCTTCGTCACGTTGGCGGATCATGGTTGGCAATTGCCGAGCCAGTTTGATATCCAATGCGGCCTTGACGCCCAAGGCCGATGAAGTTTGGGTAAAATGAGCGTCACCACCTTTAATTTCTTCGATCGCGTGTTCAAAACCGGATTCATTGCTGCTGACATTGGTAGCGGCTGGATTCACTAAAGTACCCACGCTGCGCCCGCAAATACAGACGCCGCTTAGGTTATGCGAGTGATTGTGGTGGTGACCGTGACACTCATGCTCGTCGTGGTTGTGATGACGGCTATCGCCATGGTTGCATTTTGGGATCAGCGGCTCGGTTTCTTTTTTTCCATCGTCGATATCAAAATAGCTACTAAGAAGATTCGGAGAAGATCGACCGGAATCTAAAAAGATGGGATCGGCTTTTACATCGGGAGGAGACGGCGCTTTTTCTTTTTGAGGTTCTTTTTTCGGTGTTTCAAGAACTTTCAATACTATGGATTCGCCGGTATCGGTAATCGCGCCATCGGAGGGCGTTGTCCGGCGTTGCAAATTAAAGAGCTGCCAACAACTTCCTATTTTCTCGGTAATAATCCGATTCCGCGTTAGTATTGGTTTTGAAATAATTTTCGATTTTTACCAAATCTCGCAATCGTTGATCCAAACGCGTCGAGGCTTCCGAGCGGGTGTGTAATCGGGTGGTTGTCGCAGGCTTCGCTTCTTGAATAATCTCTTTAAGACTTGGCTTGCTATTTGGTGTATTAAAATGGATGGCTAAGCTACTCACGATATCACTATATGCAACTAAGTTGCATATATCAAGCATTTGCCAATGTTTCAGAACCAAAAATAGAGGGAATATTTACAAGGTGATGTAAAAGTGTTACTTTAAAAAATCGTTAAAGGGAGGCAAGAAATGGCTACAAAAAACCCTCGCATCAATATTACGCTTGAGCCGGCTGTAGCAGGTCTTGTAAACGATTTGGCTCACGAAGGGCACGTGTCAGTTTCAACGTTTGCCAGAGAATTAATTATCGAAGCTCTCGAACGACGCGAAGACCGCGCGTTGTCTGCTCTTGCGGAAGGCAGGGATACCAAAGGTCGGCGGACGGTTTCGCACAGCGATGCTTGGAAATGAGCGTTTTGCGGTCGAATATCTTGATATTGTCAAAACAAAGGATATCCCTGCGCTGCCGACAAAAATAAAAGTAATGATCAAGAAGGCGATTGAGGAGCGCCTGATGATCGTCCCTATTGGATTTGGGAAGCCCCTGCGCTACAGTCTCAAGGGACATCGTCGGCTGCGAGTAAGCGATTATCGTGTGGTTTATAGGATTGATGCGGCCAAGCGAACAGTCGTTGTTTCAGCCATAAAACATCGCAAAGAGGTTTACGAAGATTAATGGTAAGTAAAAGAAACACTCAACTCAAATCCACGCTATTAAAAATTCTGGAAGAAAAGCGTTCTCCGTTAACGGTTCCGCATTTAATGTCGCTGTTAGAAAAAAAACGCCTCCATCCCAATAAAACGACGTTGTATCGGCAACTGGAAAACATGAAAGAATCCGGCGTTGTCGAAGAGGTTTTGCTGGAAGATGGCATCGCTCATTTTGAATTTAAGCGCGAGCACCATCATCATTTTATTTGCGAGATTTGCAATCAGGTCAGCTGTCTTGAAGATCAGGTTTTGGAAAAAGCGATTCATCGTTTTGAAAAACAGATTTCCGATCGGGGCGCCTCAGTGAGCCATCATCAATTTAGCGTTTTTGGTACCTGCCGGGAGTGCCGGGTAAAGTAATTTAGTTCCGCCGATATTTACGAAAAATCCACGCCGCCACGGGTACGCTGACCACGATAATGCCGATGCACCACACACTTGCGACCCACGCCGAATTTCCCACCGGAGTCCCCACCAACCATGCGCGCATCGCATTAATGACATGGGTCAGCGGTTGATTTTCCGCAAAAACCCGTAACGCGGACGGCATCGTGTGAGTCGGCACAAACGCGCTGGACACAAACGTCAGAGGAAATATCACCACAAACCCCACCCATTGCGCGGCTTCCAGGCTTTTGACAAACAATCCCAATATGGCCGAAAGCCACGAAATCGCCAAGCTAAAAAGAATGGCCAGCCCAAACACCATCAGCCAGTCCGTTATTCCGGCTGTTGGCCGAAAACCGACCAAATAACCCACGGCGACAATGATAATCCCGGAGGCAATATTGCGCACCAGATCGGCGGTGACATGCCCGATCAAAAGTGCGCTCGCCGCCATCGGCAACGACCGAAAACGATCGACAATGCCTTCTTTCATATCCACAGCCAGATTGATCGTGGTGTAGTTAGCGCCGAAGGCCAGCGTCTGCACCAAAATCCCGGCAAACAGATAATTGACGTAGCTCACCTCGCCGGTGTCGATCGCACCGCCAAGGACGTAGCGATTAAGAATCATAAACATAATCGGAAACATCGCGACCGACATCAACTGATCCAAACTTCGCGTGATATGCCGGATGCTTCGCTGCGCCATCAGCCACGAGTCGCTGGCGATCCAATACAAGGCCGGCTTTTTCATGACGTCGTCCCATGCCCCGTGAGCGTTAAAAACACGTCGTCAAGCGTCGGACGCCGAAGTGACAAGCTTTCGATTTCAATTCGCGCCTCTTCAAACCGCCCCAAAATCGATCGCAATTCACCAACGCCGCCTTTGCTGCCCATGCTAAGGATCCGGCGTTTGTCGTCCGATTGAACAAGGTTGCCGTCCATCAAACGCCGCGCGTCCTCAAAATTGCTGGATTCGGAGATCGTAAATTCCAACCGTTCCGATCCCACCTTCGCCTTCAGTTCTTTGGGCGCGCCTTCTGCGATCACTTTTCCTTTATCGATCACCACGATTTTGTCCGCCAAAACATCGGCTTCTTCCATATACTGGGTGGTTAGAAGAACGGTCACGTCCGTGGCCGCCAGATCTTTAATAATTTTCCACATGGTCAATCGGCTGCGGGGATCCAATCCGGTGGTCGGTTCATCTAAAAACAGGATGGCGGGAGACGCGATCAAGCTCATTGCCAGATCGATCCTCCGGCGCATCCCTCCCGAATACGTACGCACGGGCCGGTCGGCCGATTCATTCAAATCAAATTGATTCAAAAGATCCCGGGCGCGGCGTTTGGCGGTGGCGCGATCCTGGCGATAAAGTCGCCCGATCATCTCCAGATTTTCGCGACCGGTCAGGTATTCGTCGACAGCGGCGTATTGGCCGGTCAGACCGATGCTGGCCCGCACCTGTTTGGGGTCTTTCACCACGTCGTAGCCGTTGACCTGCGCGCTTCCCGAATCCGGCGCCAACAGGGTGCTTAATATCCGAACCGTGGTAGTTTTGCCCGCGCCATTGGGGCCCAAAAGCGCCAAGACCATGCCGCGAGGGACGGATAAATTGATCCCATCCAAAACGCATAGTTTTTTAAAGGATTTTTTGAGGTTGTCGATGATGATGGAGCCGGTGGGGTGCATTTAGTAAATAGTATAGATTAAGAGTCGGAGTTTTTGCGACTTTCCTTTACCGCAGCTTCGGATTGGCTTACAAAACTCCTCAAAAGAACTAGAAGTGAGCGGTGGTTTCCAGTTTGGTGCGGCCTAGGCCAGGCCTCCAGAATCTGAAGCAAGGCGGTGAGTGTTGCCCACTTACTCCGAGCAGAGTGCCCATTGGATTTGCTATAAATTCGAGTCGCCTCTTTGAGTGGGGCACAGGATTGCCGGGGTCCAAAGGTGCGCTCAGGGACTACATTCAAAGACAAAATCAGACTTAAATAGAGCCGTTTTAACTCCCACTTGTCATAACTGGGTCTGGAACTGATAAAAGCTGAGATGAGATCTCTCAGCGATGATGAATATCCTGCCGATAGCAAATTCGACGACAGAGGCAGCAAAACGTTGCCGAAGCTACATTTCTTTTCTGGGTCAGAAAACCGAACTCCAAAATTAGCTGCCGTCAACAACGAGATAACCGAGTCAAAACCGGCATCCAATCCCAACTTTGTTTCGCTCAGCTTGACTGTCGTGGGGCCGAATGCGCCTTCACGTAAAAAGGTGTCCCAGAATAGAGGGAGGAAAAACACTGATTTTACTATTTCAGCCTCTCCATCTCCCAATCCATCCTTTGTATCGATTATTTCCCCTGTCCGAATCTCTAGCCGAGTCGCAACGGCCATTTTGCTTAACCGGGGAGACCTGTGGGGGATCGCCGCTAAAAGGAAATCGTTGAAACAGCCGATGGTTTCTCCCTTGCAAAGAAGCGTGGAAGGGTCAAAATCGCCGTCGGACCGAATACTTGATAACAGAATATTTTTAAGTCGTTCGATAGCGGGCGGGTAACCGTAGGAAACCATCGATCTGGAAAAACAGGGGGATAGGTGGTCAAACAGCATTTGAGCGGAAATAAGCCGGCTCGCGACGCATCCTTTCAGCCAATCGGATTCCAAGTGGCGTGTAAGATAGGCGTTAATTCGAGCACGCAAATCGGCGCCGGCCTTCAATTCAACGTCACTTACGGCATCCGTCGGGTTGGGATCGCCGTGCTGATCATAGCCAGAATATGACGTGCTCTGCTCACGAGGAATCCTGCTTTCCGCTACCAATAACTGAACCAAATACGGCACGTCCACATTTTGCTTCAACGGCGCCTTTAAGGTATCGGTACGTGTCGCCGAAGGAAAAATAAATTCTAAATCTGCGGAGGATAAACGATAGATATGTCTCAATGCCAACGCATGCACCGAATTAAAAAAAATTTTCAAACTGCCCATCTGATCAGACCTAACGGCTGCCGATGCCTTGGATGGATCAAATTTAGCGACCGGCGTCAACGCTTCATACAAAGGCTTCAGCCGATCCAGACTTCGCATATCCCATAACGCCGTCATACAGCCACACGCCAGTTCTAAATAGTCCCACTTAAACGCCAAGCGGTACCAATCCAATAAGCTGTCGAAATCTCGAGGTAATGGAATCGATGATTTTTCATCGCTTCGCTGCAAACCTTGTGTAAATATCCCGAGCATCGCGGCCCGTTCTTGATCCGTTCCGGATGCCGCCAACATGGAGGTTAGAACCGAAAGTGGATCTTCTTTAGATTCCATCGCCGCGCTTAAAACCGGCGCCTGTCTTGCCATGGCGGCTACTCTTTCGGCAAAAACCTTGGCGGATAACGTTTTCTGCAAGTGGACAAGCGTCGTAGTGGAAATGGGAACAAAAACGTAGCGGCGTGTTCGGGAAACGGCCATTATTTTCGGTTTCATGGATTACTGTTTTTCCGACAATTTTTTTTCAAGACTTTCCACAAATGGGGTTATGCGTTGAATAATGCCTCTCCAGTTGTCAGTTTGGCTGCGGCAAGACATCAATACATCTAAAATGGTTTTTAATTTTATCCACTTTACCAACGACGGTTCGGACGAGTATTCATAATAAAGCGCCGCTAATGCTTTGAAGGGCTCGCTGGTCTGGCGGTAGCTGTACGAGTGTCCTGCTGGAGCATAGAAAGTCATTGGGTGCAGTCTTCCGCATTGCCTATCCCAGATATGATAGAAGCAAACTTGGGTATAAGGTACTAACATATTCTGATCAAACAAATCTGGCGGTGTTAATAATGGCGAGAGACAAAATAGAGTCTGTCTTTTATCATCCACAGTCGCCGTACGCAAATCCATTATTGCTCCTTTTGCGACGACTTCTCTGATTTCTTGGTATCTGGTAAGAGGCAAATGCGGTAACAGCAACGTTTGCAAGTCGGGGATCATCCGCAATAAATTATGATCGTGTTTGTACTGCTCGTAGATGCGCGGAAGCCTAACATTTTGTTTATATTCGTATTGCGTCAGCTCAATTCTTTCAAATCGCATAGAAGCTTGTTTTGACTCATCCATCCGGAGATGGTGGGCCATTTTCGTCAGAGTGGAAGCTACGAGTCCTTTAAACGCGCCTCTATAGTCCGTCATCACTCCTTGTCTAAGTACTTCCTCACACGTGTCCAAATAGCCTGACTGTGCCATTGTCCAAAAAATCGAACATTTAGATTCATTTTCCCAATGGGCAACGGCTTCACGAGAACGGCAAATTAACGGCCTGCAAAAACCATCGGGAAAGGCAAATCTATTCGACATAATGGTTTTGAAATCCTCTGGGGATGGCCCCACAGGCGACTTTTCTTCCAGGGGTTGAAGCAAGTTGAGAATGTGACTGTCATGTCCAGCAGGATCAGGGAAAGTTCGCAGACGCGAAGCTAACTGAACAATAAGCAGCGTCCTGTAGGTGGAATAAAACTCAGGATCAATCGCCATTAATCTGGATATGGTCGGGCTAAGCTGATCTGCCGCCTTAACTACGTTCTCTAAGTTTGAACGAGGAGGGTCTTCACCGGATTTTACCGGGCTAGGCTGATCTGTTGCTTTAACCACGGTCGATAACTTTGAACGAGGGGGTTCTCCGAGAGAGGTTCTTATCACTTGCAATAGACGACCTTTTCCAGACCTTAAAAAATCCTGAACGCCCCCTCCTTTAAATTCTTCATCGGAAAAATCCGCTATCCGATGCAAAATAGACGATGTCAAATTAACTTCCGACTCTTTAAGCGCAAGTAAAAAGACGCGCGCGGGGTATGCCGGTTCCTCAGTCTGCTTTTCGCGTCTTCCATGTCTCAGATGTCCAAACGACACCTTTTCCGCATCCGACGTGTACGCGGGATCGAATCGAGAAATAGCCTGTAAAACATGCCAGGTCTTTACCTCATCTGTAGGCCCCCAACCTGGTACCCCTCGCCGGTTGTCAAGCAGCCTATACGCGAACTCATACCCTTCCAATACCAAAGCAACAGAGAGCAGGGGGGAAAAATGCGGTTGACCATGATAAGCAACATGTAAAATCGCGCGATTGATATCCCCGTTTTCATGAAAAACCCTATTCATAAAAAATACCAAAGCGTCTCTTTCGGAGTCGGACCTTAACGCTAAAACAGATTTAAAAAATTCGGTTTTCAGGTGTTCTTTTTCGGATTCCACCGCGATACCCAGTACGGGAAACATCTTGCAAAACTGGGTGACCCTTTCTTGCGCCTTCTCCGATTTAAGGTTGCGCGCAAGCAATGCTACTTCCGCAGAGGACTGCATACGCCTTGCAGCCAACTCGGCACGGCAGGCTACGATCTTTTTTGTAAATCTCATGGCGATCTCCTAGTATAAGATATCTCAATTCCATCGGAGTATTTCAAGAGGCCTTCCACATGCCGGAAGCTAAAAATCTTGTAATAATACTTTGTTCCAATGACGGTCTCGGTGTCCGTAAAGTGTGGATCGTCGGAGCCTTGATACCGGGCATACGCTATCTTTGTCCCGCTAACTGGTTCGTCTCCCACGGTATAAATGGCGCCCTCCGCGAGGTTCCAGGAAATTGTGTTTTGAGATTTAGCAATAATATACCCTTCTGCTCCCGGGAGTGGGAGACCCCACTTCAGGTTTAAAAAGGAGTCGCTTTCTTCTACAAAAGGAAATCGGGGAGGTAAAACCTGCCACTGATACAAATCTAAATACGGCCTTGCCCAATTCTTCTCTTCGGAGGAACCGGGAAAGACAACGCGATGTGTAAGATTTGAATGTAGGTCGTAAAAATAAAATATTTGGCCGCTAGGATAATCTTGATTCGCCAACTTAACTATGGGCGCATTGTCAGTCGAAATGAACAGGTCGATGAAATCAATGGAGGCCACAAGGTTGTCCGGAACAATGATCCAACGCCCGCGATCATTTAGCATGTTGAATTTTTCATTCTTTTCGCTTTCAAATGAATCGGAATTCACTTCCGTCGGTGATTTGCGAGAATTATGAAAACGCCAAAAAAAATGAAGGTTCTTATTTGATTCGGTTATTGGATATTCTAATTTCACCCCCGTAGCCACCTTTCTTTGTAAAACCGTAAGTGTTGCGACGGGGGATGTCGCAGCAGAAGAAGTCCCTGGATTTAGAGCATCTCGAAGAGCACTACAGCCGCCCAGAAAGAAAGCTAATATAATCCAGGATAAAATCGAGCATTTATGTAACGTAATTAATTTCATTGCATTATTTAAAAGGATCTTATTTATTTTGGCAAGTAGACAAAATAGCTCTATTTCATTTACAACGAAATTACTTGCATTGCATAATGGGGGCTTGGTATAGTCCCAAGTTAGAAGGTATCTCAAAAGGAGTAT
>CAYGHZ010000029.1:11661-16025 GCA_964349635.1 uncultured Candidatus Marinamargulisbacteria bacterium | reverse complement strand
GATCAATCGCCATCCGATGATGTTCCTCCGGCATCGAAAGATCGCCTGAACGAAGACCGGCTTCGACATGCCCTACGGGAACCCCCGCTTCATGTGCGGCTTCTGCCGCGCCCACAGCACCATTCACATCGCCGTGCGGGCCAAGACTCTTTTGGGCGATCACAAAGGGCTGATGACCAAAAGCATGCAACCGATTGTCGTTTATTATGCCGCCGGCTTGCTTAAAAAATACCCACGACTCAATGCTTTTTTCTGGGACAAGCAGATTGAGATTTATGAAGAGATTCATGTAGGGGTGGCCTTTGATTTGGGCATGGGCCTTTATGTGGCCAAACTTCCCGACACGACGCGATTGTCGATCGGGGAAATCGAAGAAAAAATATATGAGCTTTCGCTGAAATATGTTGAAAAGAAATTTTCTCCCGACGATACCGGCAATATCACCTTTACCGTAACCGATCTGTCGTCGTTTGGCCCCTTGCTGTTTACGCCGCTGATCCCGCAATTTCAAAGCGCCATTTTGGGAATATCCGGTTACGACGCCGACCTTGACCGCATCCATCTGAGCCTGTCGTTTGACCATCGCGTTAGCCAAGGACGAGAAGCCGCTCTGTTTTTGAAGGATCTTAAGACCGCTTTAGAGGCCCATGCTTTTTAACTCTCCCGCGTTTATTTTTTTATTTTTGCCGATGACGTGGGTCATTTATTTTTTTTTGACGCAGCGCAAACTCTTGATGCTTTCAAAGTTTTTTTTATTGGCGGCGTCTTTGTTTTTTTACGCCTGGTGGAATATCCGTTACCTTCCGCTTATGATCATGTCCATCGCGATCAACTATGCCATCGCCGATTATTTGATGCATACCCGTTCTCGGGAACACACACTCAACATAAGAAAACTGTTCTTTGTTATCGGACTCGCTTTTAACATTGGGCTGCTGGGGTTCTACAAATACACCGATTTCATGATTTCGAATGTCAATTTTGCCTTTGGGCAGACCTTCCAACCCCTTCATCTCATGCTGCCCCTGGCGATCAGCTTTTTTACGATCGTTCAGATTGCCTATTTGGTCGATATGTATGAAGGGTTGGCCTACGAAAAACGGTTTGTCGACTATGCGCTGTTTGTCACCTATTTTCCTCATTTGATCGCAGGTCCAATCGTTCACCATAAAGACCTAATCCCTCAATTTAATAAGAAACGAAATGCGTTTGTGAATTGGGAGAATATATCGAAAGGATTATTAATATTTATAATCGGACTTTTCAAAAAAGTGGTTATTGCCGATACATTTGCGCTATGGGCTAACGCCGGGTTCACTAGCGGCGCGATGCCCGGATTAACCGGCGCATGGCTGACGGCCTTAAGCTACACGTTTCAACTTTATTTCGATTTCAGCGGCTATTCGGATATGGCCATCGGAGGGTCGCTGCTTTTCAATATCCGGCTTCCGATAAATTTCAATAGTCCGCTGAGCGCTCGAAATATCATTGATTTCTGGAATCGATGGCACATCACCCTGTCTCGATTTATCACGACCTATATCTATTCTCCCATTGTCAGATCCATGAAAACGCTTAATTTTGGCATGTTGATGCTAGGCATACTGATTACGATGACCATTTCGGGAATCTGGCATGGCTCCGCGTGGACATTTATCGTATGGGGCGTTGTGCATGGCGCAGCCCTGGTCATCAATCATACGTGGCATCGCCAGAAAAAGATCAAACTGCCGGCGGGAGTCGACTGGCTCCTCACGTTTTTGTTTGTAACGGCCGCGTTTGTGATTTTTCGGGCTCCCACACTTTCTGTCGCCGGACACATTTTGGGCGGAATGGTCGGTTTCAACGGACTTGGGGGATTTGGCGCGGCGCCAATGGCCGCCGTGTCCGCCGGAATTCTTGTTATCCTGTTTGCAAAAAATACGCAGGCCATCGCCGAGACCTTTCGACCCACCTGGACCTACGCCTTCACATTGGGGTTGACCTTTATTATCGCCTTGGTTCTGATGAACGGAGAAAGTGAGTTCTTGTACTTTAGGTTTTAACTATGTCTAAATCACCCACTCCTTATCAACACTTCGTCAAACGTTTTTTTCTGGTATTCGTTGTGTGTTACATGGGCATTGTCGCCATGAATTATTGGATCGACCCCGCCTATATTTTTGTGAATAAGCCCCGTTTTTATAGTCGCCTGGCCACCATTGCGCAGAGCGGAAAAAATATCGCTCATTTGCGCAACTGCGACGACCGGTTATTTCAAAAATACTACATCGCCACGCTAGAGAACCCCAAAGACGTTATTGTGTTGGGATCCAGCCGAATGATGACCTTTGATTCAAGCCTGTTTCCCGGATACTCATTTTATAACAACAGCGTCACGGCGGCCTCCATCGAAGACCACATCGCCATTTACGCGATGTATCGCGACAAAGGATTTGTCCCCAAAATTGTCGTCCTTGGATTGGATCCTTGGCTACTAAACAAACACAGCGGCACCAACGGCTTCGTCAGCCTGTTTCCCGAATACCAGAACGGACTGCGCCGCATGGGAATCACGGACGACGCTAAACCGACGCAAATTTCGAAGGCGTGGTACGTTCAGTTGTTTTCGCCCAGTTATTTTAAAGGGTCTATTCAATGTTTGGCGGCAAATGTGGTTCATCGGAAACATTTCAAATATTACGAGACGTCCAATCGGCAGGAAAATGAAATGGTAGAGCTGTTTGATGGCTCCGTCTCCTACGACTTGAGGGAACGGAATCGAAGCGTGGAAGAGGTTCGGTCACGCGCCTTGAGCAATGCAAGCAACCCCATCGGCCTTTCTAATTTTACCCAACTGGATTCCGGCGCAAAACAAAAATTTGAAGCGTTTATGGAGACCCTTTTGGCCGACGGCGTCGACATTGTTTTGGTTTTGCCTCCCTATCATCCGGCCACGTATCCCTTGCTGGCGAGTTCCGAAAAATTTAGGTTGATAGCGTCCGCCGAAGATTATTATGTCGAATTTGCAAATGACAGAAAAATTAAAATCGTAGGGTCATTCGATCCCCGGCGATGCCAGGCGTCAGAAACTGATTTTTATGACGGCGAACACGCCAAACTTTCTCTAGGAAGTTCGATTCTCTCTTTTGACGCAAAGCGTCATCGTTACGCAGCTGCCAAAAATAAACCAACATAGCGCCCCCAAAATAAAATTGGCGAAAAACGCATTAAAAAAACAGAGCAGCAACGACACCATCAACGCCTCCCACAGCCACCGATACCGCGGCAGAACCTCGTTTTTAATTTTAAGAAACCGCCACATTAACAGCCCCACAAACCCAAAATATAGGCCGCATCCGATCATTCCAAATTCAAATACAAATGTCGCATACTCGTTATGGGATTCGCCCCCAATTTCCGCCTGATAGGTTCCTATTCCATTTCCGAGAAAAGGGTGCTTTTTAAATCCCTCAAACCCCAGAAGAATCCGATGTCCCCGCGAGCTTTCTTGAAACGATTCGTTTCTGATAAAAAAGAAGCTTTCCGCTTTTTTGAATTTGTTGAAGGTTTCGATTCCGATTCCAAAATAGACTTGGAGCGCCAGAAGCACCATGGCTAACCCGCTTAAAAAAAAGGCATATTTTGCTCGATGTTTTTTATGCCCTACCAACACGAAAAGAAGCGGGCATAAGCCCAGCCCCAACAGGCTTGCCCGGGAGATTGTGTACAGCAGCGAAAACCCAAATAACACGACATAGTAAAGCGAAATCAAGAACGGGAATTTTTTGTTCATCAGCGCGGCATATGCGAAAGGAAACATGACGATAAAAAATGCGCCCACAATATTTTTTCCTATGGCGCTTCCCGGATACGGATTCCAATAGGGCACCAAAAACGGCGAATGCAAAACAAACAAGCATCGATAACACCAAACCGTCGTAATGATCGCCGCACCGGTGATGGCGATTAAAAATATTTTTTCAAGGTTCTTATTTTCTCGAATGGTATTACATAAAAAAAGGTAAAAGAGCAGCGAATAGGCGAACTTTACCATCAATCGAACGCCGAATACCGACACAATAAACGGCAGAAATACGGCGTTGATTAAGAAAAAAGCCAGTAATAATTTTCGATACGGAAATTGAATTTCATATTTCATTAGAATGAGGGGAGTAAAATATAACAACCCCATTAATAAAAAAGTGAAAATGCCCGGGTTACCAAATCCTACGGAAATGCTCCATCCGGACGAGTAAGGCCAAATGGAAAGGAACAACCCGAGAGCGACGCAGAAAAAATTGGTAATATCCCAGTTAAGAAATTTTCGATAGATGGTAAACATAATTTGCCAGATTTTTGTCCAGCGCGCCCGCATTCAGATG
>CAYGHZ010000029.1:0-11651 GCA_964349635.1 uncultured Candidatus Marinamargulisbacteria bacterium | reverse complement strand
TGAACAGGCGTACCAAGAGGAGCTTGTACTCATTGCTCGGTTGTCAGATGCGGCCCCATCGGCAGACTCAGGACGGAATTTGCCAGGCGTTCGGCAATCGGAAAACTTCCGCGCCGCCGGTTCATATGAGAATAGGCCTGCTGCAGGTGCGGCGGGATTGGGTAGTGAATCATCGTATCCACTTGGGATTCTTTCAGGACACGTTGTAAATCGTCGCGATTCGGAGATTGAACGACAAACAAATGCCAGCAGGAGTCTGCGCCATCAAGGCTTACCGGCAACGTAAGCTCCGGAAAACGTTGAGGAAGAGTTTTAAAGTAGTATTTAGCTACTTCGCTTCTTCTGCGATTCCATCGATCCAAAACTTTCAATTTTACCCGCAAAAAAGCCGCCTGCAATTCGTCCAACCGGCTATTGAAGCCCGCGACTTCGTTAACATATTTCACCGTTGATCCATAGTTGCGTAGTCGGCGAATCTGTTGGGCCAGGTTAGCATCATTGGTGGTTACCGCTCCCCCGTCTCCCAATGCGCCCAAATTCTTGCCCGGATAAAAACTGAATCCGGCGGCGTCTCCCAAATTTCCGGCGATTCGCCCGCGATAGGTTGCGCCGTGGGCCTGGGCGGCGTCTTCCAACACCTTGATAGCGTAGCGCCGGGCCACGTGCATGATCGGATCCATATCGGCCGGTTGCCCATAGAGATGAACGGGGATAATGGCCTTGGTCTTGGGCGTAATCGCCGCCTCGATTTTTCCGGGGTCGATGTTATGGGTGGTCTCCAGGGGTTCAACCGGAACAGGTATCGCGCCCACCTGCGAAACGGCAAGCCAGGTCGCAATGTAGGTGTTTGACGGGACAATGACCTCGTCTCCCGGCCCGATTCCCCAAGCGCGCAAAACAAGATGCAACGCTTCCAGCCCATTGGCCACTCCAATGCAATGCCGGACGCCGCAATAGGCGGCAAACTCCGCCTCAAACGCCTCCACTTCTTTTCCCAAAATATACCAACCGGAATTTAAAACGCGCTGGTAGGCGTCGTCCAGATCCGCTTTCAGCTCCATCGAAGCGGCATGCAGATCCAGAAATGGGATTTTATTTTGCATGTAGCTTTCTTGCCTCAAGAAATTGGTCATAATCTCGAATATAGTCATCGGCGGAAAAAACGTCCGACGCCAACACCAATAGCACCGCGTTTTGTGAAAAATGCCCCACTTCCACCCAAATCATTTGCGGGACATCGATGCCCATGCCAGGGTCGCTTAAAATCACTTCCTTTTGCTGCGCCCCGTCATCCAACTTGATCTTGCAGCCTCCGCTTAGACAAACTAAAAACTGTCGGCATTCCTTGTGCGCATGGTTTCCCCGCAACGTATTTTCCGGGACGTCGGTGATCATGAAATACCGCTTAGGAACAAACGAAACGTGGTCTTCGTATTGCGCAAACGACAGATGGCCGCGATGATCCGAACAAACAGGGATGGCGACTTGTTTTACCGCCGAAAGGTCGGCTAATTTTGATTCTTTATACCCATGGACACGCGCTGGATTTCCATAAACTACCGCGTTGTCGGGAACATCTTTTGTAACAACGGCGCCCGCTCCCACCATCGCATTTTTCCCGACGGTTACGCCCGGCAGTATCGTCGCATTGGCTCCGATAGACGCGCCTTTTTGGATGACGGTTTTTTCAAATCCGTTCGCAGGACGAACCCGGCTGCGCGGAAACGGATCGTTGGTAAACGTTGCGTTGGGCCCGATAAACACATCGTCTTCTACCCTTACGCCGTCCCACAATTGAACTCCCGACTTAATGGTTACTCTATCGCCCACCACAACATCGTTTTCGATAAACGTCGAATTGCAGATATTGCAGTCTTCGCCTACTCGAGCGCCGGGCAAGACATGCGCAAACGCCCAAATACGGGTGCCTCGGCCTATGGTTGTCGTTTCAACGATGGCTTGAGGATGTTGATAAAACAGACTCTTTTCCATTGTTGCTCCTTTCAGCAGAGTAAACTTCGTCAATCACATAGTTGGGGCGTTTTCGGGTTTCTTCCAATGTTCGCCACAGATATTCACCCACTATTCCCAGCATAGTCATTTGTACCCCGCTCGCCAATGATAAAAAAACAGCCAGCGCCGCAAACCCTTTTACGGCAATCCCGGTGAAGAACCATTGAAACACAACAAAGGCCCCGTAAGCGAACGACGCCAACGCCACCGTGACTCCAACAAACGAAAGAAACCGAATAGGCACATAAGAAAAGGCCACAAATGAGTCCACAAATAACTTGATCTTTTTGGCAAGCGTCCATCGGGAGCGCCCTTTTTCACGCCGCCGCCTGACATAGGGGATCGTGACATGGGGATACCCCAGCCAAAATATCAGCGACATTAGATTTGTGTTTTTCTCATTCATAGAAACGATATCGTCGACCACCTGACGATCTACAAGAAAAAAATCGAATCCTCCGGCAGGATAGTTAGGAATAGCAAATCTGCGAATCAAGGCATAATAGGTATTGGCGAAAAATTTTTTAGCCATGGATTCTTCGCGATTACTTCGCACCGCCAACACCGCTTTAATTCCTTTTTCCCAGTGACCGATCATATCCAGAAACAGTTCGGGGGGATCTTGCAAATCCGCCGTGGTCATCCCTACACAGTCGCCTTGCGCCACTTTTAATCCCGCCTGAATCGCGGCCATAGATCCAAAATTTCGGCTCAGTTTCACAACCTTAACAATTTCCGGATACCGAGACCGAAAATCCAAAAGTATTGGCAACGATTTGTCGCCGGAGCCGTCATCGACAAAAATGAGTTCCAAAGACTGAGCCAATTTGTCCTTTAACGCCAGCAGTCTGGGAACCGTGTCAGGAAGGTTCGGTTCATTAAAATACACCGGGACAACAATAGAGATTTTTTTCACTTATTTTTTCTTAAATCAAAAATGATATAGTCCGGTTTTTGCGCCAATACGGGATAATGGGACTCCACAAATTCGGCCAATTGCGGCTTTCGTTTATATTCAAGAATTTCGGTGACAACCAAATACTCCTGTCCTTCGAGAAAGACATCGGGATCCGGAATTTCTTTTTTTGCTAAATTTTGTTCTATCACCTGGTTACTAATATTTAACGCTGCTCCCGCAATCTCCCCGTAATAACGCAAGGGATATCCCTCGGAAATAGCTAGATAAGCCACCTTTGTACTATGTCCCAATCGTTCACCGATTTCAGCGGCGATTTCTCTTTCATTTTTTTGCCAACGGCCATGTCGGTCGAAATTCACAACGCCAATTTGAATCCCGATCGACGCCATTCCCAAGACCACGATAAGTGCCAGCACCATGTCTTTTCTCTTTAATAGTTCGAAAGCGGCATAAAACACCGGCGCAGCCGAAAGAACAACAATCGGCACAAAAAATAAATGATAATAATCGTGCGTACTAATATGATGCGCAAAGAAAAGGCCAAACGCCAAATAGGCGGCCCACATGCCAATTAAAGCGGCCTTGGCGAGTCCCCTATGGAACCATACCAGACCCACAATTCCCGTCACAAATAGCGGAAAGCTCACGACCTGGCGAATTTGCATCAGCCATCCGCCCCAATAGGCCGGCTTGATCCAATAATCGGCATGAACCCAGGTATTTAATGCCATGTCTCCGGAAGTATTATGCATATTTTCCATAAGATAATATCCAAATCCGAAGGTCAAACTTAAAAGGCCAAACGCATAAAGTGGCAGGCTCAAAAGCGTTTTCCAAAATCCCTTTTCCCACAAGCTCATGGCAAAAAACGCGCCAAATAAAGGAAATATGCAATGGGGTTTTACCAAAATAGCGGTGGCTGAAAGGACGCCCGCCACGATTAACCACGAAGCGCTCTTATCCTTAAAATAGCGAACTTGCGCATAGAGCCCCGCCAGAAAAAACATGATCATCATCGGATCCGGCTGAAACCCTCGGCTGGCTACCGCAGGAAACGGAAGAAAAAGATACGCCAACGTAGGCAAAAGCGCATAGTCTATCGAACCTGAAATTCTCAATGCAATCAGAAAAAGGAAAAGACCTCCTATACCCCAGCAAATAATAGATACAGATCGCGGGATCCATAATTTTTCCCCGCCAAACCATTGGTATCCCATCACCGCAATATTCTCCAAAATTCGCGGTTCCAGATGAGATTCCATCTTGAGCTGTGCGCGAGACACTTCCTTTTTCCATTCGGGGATAGCCGGATTTTTTTCATAATACATCGCTCTCGCAATGATCGCAGAACGCGCTTGCCTTAGCGGCGCAAAATCAATCGAATCTAAAAATAGAAATCTCGGCGCCAACGCCGCAACGAATATCGCCGCAATAATTAGAGCCTTTAGGCGCATGCGGCTACCACCCTTTCCATTTCCTGTTTAGTGAGTTCCGCAAAAATGGGCAGCGACAAAACTTCCGCCGCCGCTTTTTCTGATTCCGGCAAGCTGCCTCCGGAGTATCCCAAATACCCGAAACACTTTTGCAAATGCAACGGTATCGGATAATAAACCGCGCACCCAACACCCGCCTGCTCTAATCGTTTCCGCAATTTATCTCTCTCGGAACTTCGGATCGTATATTGATTGTAAATCATTCGATTACCCGGCGTGACAAACGGCGTCACAACACCTTTCAAATGGCGATCGTAGTACGCCGCATTTTCTTGCCGGCGGCGATGCTGATCTTCCAGCGATTCAAGTTTTACGGATAGTATCGCGGCCTGAATACTATCCATCCGGAAATTACCCCCGATAACGTCATGAAAATACCGTTCTTTTGCGCCATGAACGCGCAGCATTTTTACTTTTTCGGCCAATGAGTCATTGTTGGTTGCTACCAAACCCGCATCGCCACAAGCTCCTAAATTCTTGCTGGGAAAAAACGAAAAGCAACTCAAGTCGCCTTGGCACGTTGTCGCGCCAATCGCTTGGGCCGCATCTTCAACCACCGCTAGTTTATGACGCCGAGCGATATCGGAAATCGCGGCCATATCCGCCGTCTGACCAAACAAATGAACCGGCATGATCGCCCTGGTTTTGGATGTAATGGCTTTTTCAATAAGCGCGGGATTGATATTAAATGTTTTTGGATCAATATCGACAAATACCGGCGTCGCGCCAACCCTAGCAATCGATCCGCCGGTGGCAAAGAATGTAAATGGAGATGTAATCACGTCGTCCCCCGGACCAATATTAAGCGCCATCAACGCAACTAAAAGAGCATCCGTGCCGGAGGAAACGGCGATAGCATGCTTTACCTTGCAATACTGAGCGACTTTCTCTTCAAACGCCTCAACAAACGGCCCCTGAATAAATTGCTTGGAATCAAAAACGTCTTTGATCGCCGCCAACACGCGGTCTTTGATCGGAGCATATTGCCGCTCAAGGTCGAGCAACGGAACTTTCGTCATTGTGTTTGATACCATGCGATTGTTTTTTCCAATCCGCTTTCAAAATTTTCCAGCGGTTTCCAGTCTAGCTCCGCCATAATTTTTTTACAATCAATCGCATATCGTCTGTCGTGCCCGGGCCGGTCCTTCACAAACTCTATCAAACGTTGCGGCTTACCCAGCAAATCGCAAATTTTTCGAGCCAGTTCCAGATTGTTGCGTTCGTTATTGCCTCCGATCAAATAGGTCTCGCCCGACTTCCCTTTGTGAAACACGGCGTCGATGGCGCGGCAATGATCGTCCACATACAGCCAGTCGCGAACATTTTGGCCATCGCCATAAATCGGGATTTGTTGATCGGCAAGGGCTTTTCGAATAATGGTAGGGATGAGCTTTTCGGCATGTTGCCTTGGGCCATAATTGTTCGAACAATTCGAGATTACCGTATTCAATCCATAGGTGTGATGATAACTTCGCACCAGCATATCCGATCCGGCTTTGCTTGCGCTATACGGCGAATTCGGCGCATAGGGCGTACTTTCGGTAAAATAGCCTGCCTTGCCTAAAGAGCCATACACTTCGTCCGTCGAAATATGATGAAAGCGCTGTACGTTGTGTTTGCGCGCTGCCTCTAACAATCGAAATGTACCCACCATGTTCGTTTGAATAAAATCTTCCGGACTGGCGATGGAATTATCCACATGGCTTTCCGCAGCAAAATGAATAATCGCGTCGATTTTGTATTTTTGAAACACGGATTCGGCGTCAGCGATATCGCATTTCTCAAAAAAATAATTGGGGTTTTTTCTGGGAATCTCAACGCCCGCATAGGTAAGCTTGTCCAGATTAACAAGACTGTAGTCGGGATATTTTTCTAAAAAATAATCGACGAAATTAGAGCCGATAAACCCGGCGCCGCCGGTCACCAGTATCGTCTTCATAAGCTCAATAAGTATTTCCCATACAGGTTTTTCTTATAGGTTTCCGCCAATTTTTCAAGTTGCCCCCGATTTATCCATTTCATATGATAGGCAATTTCTTCGATGCAGGCGATCTTTCTACCTTGACGATTTTCGATCACCTGAACAAATTGGCTCGCTTCCAGCAAACTTTCAAATGTCCCGGTATCCAGCCACGCCATTCCGCGTCCCCACAACTCTACTTTCAATTTCTTTTGCTTCAGATAGACTTTATGCACATCCGTAATTTCCAGCTCGCCGCGATCGGAGGGGTGCAATGATTTTGCGATTTTTACGACGCTTGAATCATAAACATACAGGCCGGTAACCGCGTAGTTGGATTTTGGTTTTTTCGGTTTTTCCACAATATTTTTAGGCTTGCCTTTTTTATTAAATTCCACAACCCCGTAACGCTCCGGATCCTTTACCTGATACCCAAACACCGTCGCTCCGTTATTGGATTCAATGGCGGTTCGAATGGTTTGCCCAAGCGAGTATCCGTAAAAAATATTGTCTCCCAAAATTAAGCAAACCGTGTCGTTTCCAATAAACGATTCGCCAATGATCAGCGCTTCCGCCAGACCCCGCGGCTGATCCTGAATAGCATAGGTTAAGCTAATCCCAATTTGTGAACCATCGCCCAACAGTTTTTTGAATTGAGGCTGATCTTGCGGCGTGGTAATGATTAAAATCTCGCGAATCCCTGCCAGCATCAATGTTGCCAAGGGATAATAGATCATCGGCTTGTCGTAAACCGGCAAGAGCTGCTTGGTAATGGGGATGGTCAGCGGATACAAACGGGTCCCGCTGCCCCCGGCCAATAGTATGCCCTTGGCCATTATTTTTTGATGCTTTGAATAATCTGGTACGTGGTCGCCAAGTTAAAAATCACCTGCGTTGTTTTTGAAAAAAGATCCAACCAATTGGTCTGAATCACGATTTTTTCCGGAATATAAATCGAGTCTCCGCGCTCCAGCGCGGCGCCCGCGGACGAAATAGAACCATTCGGTTTAATGACCTGGATATTGCCCCGATCGGCAAATTCGGTATATCCGCCCACCTGGTTAACATAATAATCTAACGATTTGTTTGATTCGTAGACGATAGAGGATGGAAACTGAACCCCTCCGATAACGTGAATGGAAGAAGGCGTCTCCGGTATAAACAACGAGTCTCCGTCTTCCATTAAAATATCGTCCTTACTACCTTCAAATTTGTCCAACGACGCGAGGCCAATTACAATGCGCCCGCTATTCTCCTGAATTTTATCTTTCAGGAACGCCAGCGATTGTTGATACACCATTTCCGAATGCTCGTTGAGGGCGCCTAATCGGGTTTGATCATAGATGAGCCGTTTTCTCTCTTCATCAAAAATTTTCTTTTGTCCCTGCGTCTCGACACCTCTAATGGACTCCCGTTTAAATACGGCGCCCGACAAAAACGCCTGATGCGTATATCCGCCGGCGCGTTTCAAAACTGAACTGAGGCGTTCGTCTTCTTGGGCCATATAGGTTCCGGGGTAGGTCACTTGGCCCGATATCACGATATGCTTCAATCTGATATTTGTAGAATTGATCCTTAAAAAAACTTTATCCCCATCTTTTAAGAAACTATTTTCAACATGATTTTGAGAGCTAATAATTTCTTTAGGATGAAACGCTATAACCTGATCCTTTTCCCCGTTTGTCTTGCGAAATAGCTCCGCCTTTTCTAAATCAGCTTGCGGCCCAATCCCCGCCAGGAAGACAACGTCTGATATCCTCATATTATCCATCAGCTTATACTTGCCCGGTTTTTTAACCGGCCCCTCAATAAACACATATTGATCCCCGACAATCTCATTTTTTGAATAAATTCGAATGGCGTCCCGATCTTCTAAAGGGAAATCGCAATTCTCGGAGCAGCTATAGTCCAACGCCATAATTTTCCGTTGATTATCGGACACATAGCGATAGACATCGACTCGGCTTAAATAGGTCTCTTCCTTGAACCCCTCCGCCGCATTAATTAATCCCCTCAAGGTCATCCCCGACCGATACTGGTAGCTATTCGGCCGCAACACATTCCCCAGAATGGTAACGACATTATATTTCGTTTCTAAAATTGGCTGCACTCGAATCACGTCCCCGTTACGTACCGAGACATCCTTCAATTTCGATTTGAACGCATCGATGGCATCAACGGTCACTTCCTGCATGATACGGCGCTCGCCCTTGGACGATTCACCGACGCGCTCCAGTTGAATGCGACGGGAATACGAAGTATGAAGAAGGCCGCCCGCTAAATTTGAAACCGCTTCAAATAGGCTTGTATTATCCTGGATTTCATAAATACCGTTTCTTTTGACTTCGCCCTCAATTTTGACAACGTCCCCAATCGGCGGAACAAAAATGGTATCCAGCGCCTGCAATTTAGGATCCTGATTACGCTCGCCTCGAAGCAAGTAGCGATACAGATCAATCACCTGCACCGTTCTGTCGTTTCGTTTAAGGTGAATATTTCTTAACGTACCCATCTTGGTCGGTCCACCTGCGGCATATAAGGCCATAAAGGCCGTCGACAATGACGACACATCGTAGGCTCCCGGATTTTCAACGTCGCCCAATACGAATACTTTAAATGTCCGCAATTTTCCGATCGTAACGCTCAGTTCAAAATTTACATAATATTTTTCTAATTCTTTTTTAATAACGCCTTCTACTTGGCCAAACCGAATGCCGGTCAAATAAATATCGCCGACCTTGGGTATTGAGATTTTACCGCTTTGATCCAATGTCTCTTCGATTTTATTTTCAAGTTTTCCCCAAATATGAATCACCAGCTTGTCTCCGGGCCCAAGCACGTAATCGGGACCGACCGGGATATCGGTTAAAGCAAAACCGGCCTCCTGTTTATCCCTAAAAATGCTGTAGCCAAACTGCTGCACGCTTGTCTCGTTTAGCGGCAAAACCGTTTCCGTCGAATTATTTGATGTCGAGACTTTAATCGGCTCAATGATGTTCTTGCCATAAAAATCGCCCTGGATAAACGATTTCTCGATGCGGCTCAATTCCGCCTTCTTCTGCGCCTGGGTTTTTTCCGACGACGTCGATTTCTGATCTTCCTTAATAACCTCGCCTTTTTGAGCGGCCACCCGATTTTTTGCCACTTGATCGATCAGCTTACTTTTTTCGGTGTCAGTAAAATCCGAGCCGTTAAGCCCCGACATGGCCCGGTAGGCTTCCAAGCCGGAAACTTGTGCATGTATGGGTTGCATCAGGCAAAACAATGCGACGACAAGACCCACAATAACGTTAGCGTATTTTTGTTTCATGAAATCAGCCGGTAATTTATCACACTTTAAAAAATTGTCGAAGATGTTGGATTGCGGCGCGCCCCATATTCAGTTTCGCCTCAATCGCATTGGCTCCGATGTGCGGCGTGCAAATCAGATTAGGCAGACTCAAAAATTTAGTATCGGTCGGAGGCTCCGTTTCAAAGACATCCAAGGCCGCGCCGGCGATTATTTGATTTTGCAGGGCCCATTTCAAATCAGCCTGATTCACAACTTTACCTCTCGCCGTATTGATTAGATACGCCGTGGGCTTCATCACGGACAGCGTTTTTTTAGTGATCATGTAACGCGTAAGGGCCGTCAGCGGCGTATGAATCGTCACAATGTCCGCATTTTTAAATACCCATTCTTTTTCAACGGATTCCGGATCGGCAATATCATTGATTAACAGCGGACAACCAAAAGGCTCTAAGAGCCGAATCACTTCTTTTCCGATATGGCCCGCCCCGATGATTCCAACCGTTTTTCCCGATAGCTGCGATCCGGTCAACCGATTCCACTTTCCGTTTTTTAGGTCGCTCGCCGCGACAAAAATATTCCGGCATAACATGATCATTAGCGTGATCGTGAGTTCCGCCACCGAATATTTATTGGCGCCCGGCTCCCACGCCACCGCCACGCCCCTTTTTTGGTATTCTTCGACATCGATATTGTCCAACCCCACCCCGTATTTTGCGATTATTTTCAGGTTGGGACAGGGTTCATTGATGGATTCGGTGCCGACGATAATGCCATCAGCGTCGCCATACACATCGCTAAATTGCGCATCGGGAAAAATTTTCAAAAGCTCGGCGCAAAGCGTGGGGTTTTGGGCAAATGAAACAGAGCTAACGACGATCTTTGGCATGGTCGTTTATACTAACAACTATGAAGAAAAATGTCCTGGTCACCGGCGGCGCCGGTTATATCGGCTCGCATGTTTGCAAACTACTTTCTCAGCGTGGCTATCAACCGATTGTCTTGGACAATTTGGTTGCCGGCTATAAAGAATTTGTTCAATGGGGACCATTTATTGAAGCCGATATAGCCGACGAAAAAACTATGAAAGCTGTTGTAGAAAAATATCAGCCGATTGCTTTGATGCATTTTGCCGCCTTTACGGACGTGGGTGAATCCGTTCGCGATCCCTACAAGTATTACCAAAACAACGTGATCAAAACCATTTCCCTACTGAACGCGCTGCGGCCCGAATTGGTTGTTTTTTCTTCCACCGCCGCGGTCTATGGTAATACAGGCCAAGCCAGCATTTCCGAAGACACTCCAAAAAATCCGCTGTCTCCGTATGGATTCGGAAAATTGGCCGTCGAACATATTTTGGGCGATTTTGGCGCGCGGAGCGTGTCGCTTCGGTATTTCAATGCCGCTGGCGCTGACCCCGATGGCGATATCGGCGAAGCCCACGTACCGGAAACTCACTTGATCCCGCTGGTGTTGGATGCGGCATCGGGACGACGAAAAACCATTAGCATTTTCGGTACTGACTACGATACGCGCGATCGGACGTGTGTGCGAGATTATATTCATGTGAGCGATCTGGCTGACGCCCATGTCCGAGCGCTCGACCACCTGATCAGCGGCGGGAAATCGGTGTCGTTAAATTTAGGAAACGGCACAGGATTTACGGTCAAAGAAGTGATCCAAATCGTCGAAAAAATCACTGGCAAACAGGTGCCCATTATTGAAACAGAAAGGCGCCCGGGAGACAGTGCCATATTGGTGGCGGATGCCTCCAGGGCTAAAGAAATTTTGGGATGGAAACCTGTTTATCCGGATTTAGAAACGATTGTTCGAGATGCCTGGAATTGGCATCAAAGGCGGTTTTTTTGACACGTCTTTTCATAAGGTGTAGTATTGAATTCGAACTAAAAAAGCTCTCGAATATCCCCCCCCCTATTCGAGAGCTTTTTTATTTTGGGACCAGTGTCGGGGTAATCA
>CAYGHZ010000028.1:0-16319 GCA_964349635.1 uncultured Candidatus Marinamargulisbacteria bacterium | reverse complement strand
GTTTTGGAAGCGTTTAGGCGCCAGACGGGAATCGATCTACTCCCACCCGTCAACGACATTCCGCTGTTTCCCCAATTTAATAGCAGAGGCCGCGTCGTCGTACCTGGCCACCCCCATGTCAAAGACGCTAAACCATTCGTCATGATCGATGGCAAAACCTATGTGGCGACGAACACCTCTCTAACAGGCGAACCCGAATTTGGCTCTGGCGCCTATGGAAGAACGCGCGCCATATATTGCGTTGATGAGAAGAAGGACTATGCCAATAAGAAATTAAAATTGAAACACTATCGGGATCTTTTCAACCTGTATCGAGAAGTAGTGATGATGGGGAGCCAACTGGGCGCTCCGGATCCGCAATCAAAATCGCCCGAACCCGGGTCTGAAAACGTATTGCACAGCAAATATGCTTATCAGTATGCCGATGGCAAAAAACACAACGCCGGCATTATTATGGAATCCGGGTTCCCCCTAGTTCATTCTATCTGGTTCACGCGAGCTGACGGCAAATTAGAAACGTGTTATCGAATACTGCAGGCACTGGGAAACGGTTTATTATTTATGCATAACCGTGGTTTTTTTCATCATGATTTTAGGATCGCAAACGCTCTTTTGATGCCGCCGAACGACCGGCCCGCTATTATTGATTTTGGCTTGTCCATGCGCACGTCCCAGTTAGCCAACCATCCTCTATTGGGAATAGACCGCAGCCAACTGGGCGGGACACGTTACGACCCCGATTCCCTGCGGGTTCGAGCCGGGAATATGACCGCCGATCAATTGGACGGCGCCAAAATCGATGTTTTCGCGTTTGGAGTGTCGCTTTTAGAAATTACCTTTGGATCAGAAGTAGTGTACCCAGATCACGGCAACATGACCGTAGACGAAACGTTGCCCAACCGAAACCCGGTATTTGATTTTTTGGCTACCGCTGAAACAAATATTCAAAATCTACGCACGTCGCCTGAACGTCTGCACAGAGACCTTGCCGATCTGCTGTCCCACTGCCTAACGAACCGTCAGGCAGATCGCTTTACCATGCAGCAAGTCATGGCGCATCGGTTTTGGAATACTGTATAATTAAATACCTATGCACAAAGGCCGATTAGAAGCATTTAGCGACGGCGTGATCGCCATTATCATCACCATTATGGTATTGGAAATTAAGGTGCCTCATGGGGCGGATCTAAGCGCGCTCACACCTCTTTTGCCCGTCTTTTTTAGCTATGTGTTGAGCTTTGTATTTATTGGCATCTATTGGAACAATCACCATCACTTGCTTCAAACCGCGCACCAAGTGAACGGCCGGATCATGTGGGCCAATATGCACCTTCTGTTTTGGCTGTCGTTGATCCCGTTTGTGACCGGATGGATGGGTGAAAATCATTTTGCGACGCTGCCGGTGGCGTTGTATGGAGTGGTGATGCTGTTTGCCGGCGTGGCCTATTATATTTTGACTCGAACGTTGATTGCGCATCACGGGGAGGATTCTGTTTTGGCGTTGGCCGTCGGGCGTGATTATAAGGGCATTGCATCGTTGATTCTCTATCTTACAGCGATCCCTATCGCGTTTTTGAGCCGCTGGGTGGCGTTTGGGATTTTTGTTTTGGTCGCCGTTATGTGGCTGGTCCCGGATCGCCGAATCGAGAAAACGCTAAAATAGCCGGCGGGAACAATCTATATATACCGTTTGTCCTATCACACAAAAGCGAGGTGGGTAAAATGAAAAACTACATGAGTTTGCTTTTAGCGTTCCTGTTAATGGTGTTTACGGCTTCAAGCACGTATGCGTTTGGCATAGGTATTATCGTCGGCAATCCGACGGGGTTAAGTTTGCAATCGGCTCCGCTGTCCCGAAACGTTAATCTCAATGGTGCGATTGCCTGGAACACAGACCCCGCCACCAGCCTGTATTTCCATTTAGATTATGTTTTTTATAATTTTGACATCTTTAGGTCCGAAGATTTTGTGTTGCCTGTTTATTACGGCATTGGCGGCGCGATGCGGTTTAACAGTACGCAAACACGGCTTGGCGCGCGAGTTCCGTTAGGCATTGAGTACCAATTCCAACCTTCTCCCGTCCAGGTCTTCTTGGAAATTGTGCCGGTTTTGAATTTGGTGCCCGGAACTTCTTTTGATGTGAACGGCGCGGCGGGTGTTCGGTTTATCTTTTAGAGCATTCAAAATCCTGCGTACTTAAAGAACATCATTAAGTTTAGGATCGAGCTGTATCGTTCCGAGAGTCCTCCCTCTATCGCGTTTCCAATCCTGTCCAGAGTGGCGCCGTCTATCTTGGTTAGGTCTCCCCGGTTCGTTTTTAATATCTCTTTCATATCCGGACGTCTGCGTAAGTTTTGGTCATTAAACGCATTCATTTGAGCGGTTTGAATTCTATTCAAAAAAGCGCGGAAACCGCCCTTAAAATTTTGTGTAGAAGAGGGAGCATCAGAAATAAATGCATTTCTTGCAGCCGCCGATTTTAATTCTTTAGCTTCTTCCGCAGATATTCCCGAGCCGTTTCCCGTCGTCAATATGGAATCCGTCTTAAAGCCCAGGCGATAAATGATTGTTCGTATCTGTTTTTTAAAATTTTGTCGGCCCTTGGGGGACTTTTCCTTTTCCGCTTCTCCTTCAAGCAGTTGCACGATACCGCTTGGCCTAAGACTCGCGACGTCGCGAGTCTTCAACTCGCGCAATCTATCAAACTTAAGGGTGGGCGAAACTGATTCCTCATTCAACATGCGCGTCCTAGTTACCCCTGTGGGTGAAATGACGTCGCTGGGATCGCTCTCAGAAAAGCTGATGTAAAGAGAGGACGCCCTGTTCGGCAGACTTAAAATTTTTTTTTGCATATCTATCTCCTTCTATTGATTGGATAGTGAATTTTCGACAATCCACCGATTGATTTGAACGGTCGCCATACAATATTCCATCATTACTTTACGAACCGCGATTTCAACGGCTTGCCCGGCCTCTTCCGACTCGTGGGTCGGTGATCCTTCTCCGATTACGCCGCCCAGACGGTACGGCATATCCCGCAATAACTGCAGCGCCGCCAGAAATCTTAATTTATTCTGATCTACTCGCGGACAAGCATTCCGCAATATGTCATAAAATTCGGCTTCGATGGGCGCCGGGTTGGAGTGATAGGCGCACGTCACTTCGTTTCCATTAATCGAGAGATCAAACTCGTTGCGAAAAATTGGCGTATAAAAAATCGAAAACGGGAATTTCATGATGTCAAAGTAAGGATCGGTTAATCCAGGCTTGATCTTGCCGTCCACCAACCTCAAAGGACTGCTTTCGTCGCTTGGAACCATTACGTTTTGGCTTCCCATATCCCGATCGTACCCCAATGTATGGTGGTCGCAGCTCAATTTAGCCATAAAAATCGGATCTTGTTGCATTCGATCAATAATTTTTAACGGGTTTTCGTATTTTTGGCCATTGACCACGACGGTATCCGCTTCAAAATCGGCTAGCAATCGCCGGGTGGTCTTCGAATCGTGAGCAGATAAGGTTCTTTTTAAGCCCTCCATGCGTTTTTCCAGCGGTTCAAAATAAAGTGACTTTACCAAACCCAACGCTTGGTTTCCTTTTCTGTCGACTTCTTTTTGATGGGATTTATAAAATTGGTCCGCAGTCTGAAAAAAATCAAAAAGTCTTCTACTCACTCCATTGAAGCTCTTCTCGTCTCTTAAAATATGACTGAGCTCCCGGCCCGGAATAAATTCCATATCAAAATAGTTGGGCCCAATTGCCCTTAATTCCGGAAAATATTGCCGGACACTACGATAATTCGGATCGGTTAAGACAAGTCGGTAAAAATCGATCTCTTCAAATAAATGAGGCAGTCCGTTGCCATTGACGCCATCGTCATAAGCTACCTTTCGAACAAACAGGGGTTGATTGCTTTGATCGTAAACAATGTGAACCTTAGCGCTGGAGCCGCCGGACAGCGCCTTAGTGTAATAACCCTTCTTAATTTCATCATCAAAAAGTACCTGCCCTCTTTCTAGAATTTGCGACACATTTGTCCATATTATTTCCGAATGTTCACAAACCGCCACAATTTTAGGCATAAATCGTTGCATCACGTCCCACATTGCAAAAGACAAGCCAGGGGGATTAATTTTTGCTTAATATGGGAATGGTAAGGGATATGGCTAGTCTTGGCATTCCCCCTTCGAATCCGAAACCAAAATTCTTCGAACCTACCGGCGACAAAAGCGCCTCCGCCTCCGGCCCACATACCCCAAAACCGGTGTTTAAAAGCGGATCCACAACGCCCGACTTGACAAAAAAAACGACCCATAAAGAATTAAGCAACGAAATTTTTTCAAAGTTAAATACCATTGTCAAAAAGAACCTTGAACGTGATGACATCGACCTAGAAGACCCCGAAAATGACCTTCCGGCAAGCCGGTTTTCCGACAGTCCTCGAACCGGATATTCCTCCCAGGATATTAGCGATATCGAAACCTACTTTTCCAACGTTACCCCAATCACTAAGCCTGAGTCGCCAGAGAAACCTACCGGAATTCCCCTCGACCGCAGTTTGTGCTTTGGCGAAGACCATACAAACCCACAGTTGCGTGATTTTTTGACCGCTACTATGCCGGAACTTGCCAAAAATGACTTCAAAATTCTTTTTGTGGAACATTTAGAGCGGGATTCCATTGCTTGGCGCGAGATCGCCAACCTAAAGAATTCTGAAAAAGTTGACCACGAAACATTGGAAAAAAAACTGGACTCTTATTTACGGCCGATCGTCGGTCAATTTGGAGCTACCAGCTACGTCAATCTGATTATGGAGGCCTGGCGCCATGGTCTCGAGGTCGTCCCGCTTGAAACCCTCCGAACACGTCGGATCGAAGCTATTAAAGACGAAGAATTTAGGATAGCCGCCGTCAACTTTGAGGCGGTAAAAACAATACAAGAAACACTCCCTCCCAAAGGAAAGGCGATTTTGTTGGTCGGAATCAATCATGTCAATTCCTTTGGCGGGTCTGACGGACCATTCCCACCCATTCCGGGTATATCGGAGCTATTGGGATGGCGGGACGTTGTAGCACGATCGGACGCCGGAAAAATGCCGGACGGGGAGAGCGGATTTACCTACTTGATTTAGGAGCGAGAGCGTTGGTAAATTTATGTCTTAAAAATGACTGGGCGACGTGTTGATACATTGTTTTTTGAAGGTCAAACCAAGCCTCAAACGGATCCTGCAATCCATTTATTTTCCATAATTGGTTCAAATGCGTTTTCAAGTCGTCGAAAGCGCGTTGAGTGGCATCGATTCTGATCGCTTTTTTTGCCTTCTTACCCGCTCCGCAAGCTTCATCAATGTAACCTTGGATACGCCTCTCGTCGTCGGCTATTCCCCTGAGAAAACGGGTTCCCTCGGCATCCATACCGGCGGCAAGAATTTTTGGAAACACGTTAAACTTGAGGCGCCAATTCCACGACGCGCAAATTCAATTCTTCCAATTGCTTTTGTGATACTCGGTCGGGAGCCTGTGTCATCGGACAATAAGCGACGCGGTTTTTAGGGAACGCAATCACTTCGCGAATGGAATTTAGCTTCATCAATAAGGACGTCAGTCGGTCTAATCCCAACGCCAGACCGCCATGCGGAGGAGTTCCGTATTGAAACGCCTTCACAAAAAAGCCAAATTTTTCCTCGATTTCTTCCTTAGATAAACCTAAAAGCTGGAATATTTTTTCCTGAACATCCGACCGGTGGATACGAATGCTACCGCCGCCGACTTCTTCGCCATTGATCACCAAATCGTAGGCCCGGGCTTTAAACGTGAGCGCTTCTTTGGGATCTTTTACCGACAAGATATCGCCTTGCGCTTGCGTAAACGGATGATGGCAGGATGTTAACGCGTTGTGATGCCATTCAAACAATGGAAAATCGGTCACCCAGCACGGCGCAAACGTGTCGGGAATTAATTTTAAATAGTCGGCGATATACACTCGAAATTTACCCAACACGTCGTCGACCAGTTTGGGATTGGCGTCTGCGACAAAAAACAACACGTCGCCGTTTTCAGCATTCATATCTCGGATTAAGGCCGCCTGTTCGGTATCACTGAAAAACTGAACGACGTTGGATTCTAGTTTTCCGTTTTCCATTTTCATCCAGGTGAGGCCCTTGCCGCCCAACTTGATAATGACATTCTTTACCAACTCATTTTGAATAAACGTTTTAGATAGCGCTTCAGCTTGATTTTTGACCGTGATGCCCTTGATTTTCCCACCGGATTCCAGAATGGATTTAAAAATTTTGTACCCGACATTCGATAAATGGGAACTGACGTCGATCATTTTCATGTCAAAGCGAATATCGGGCCTGTCGTTGCCATACAGCGCCATCGATTCGTCGTAGGTGATTCTCGGAAACGGCGCTTTCATGTCCACGCCCATTACGCCAAACAAGTCGACCATCAGGCCTTCCAACAGTTCATAAATAAATTCTTCGTCGATAAACGAGGCTTCCAAATCGAGCTGCGTGAATTCCGGTTGGCGGTTGGGACGCAAATCTTCGTCGCGGAAACATTTCACGACCTGGAAATAGCGATCTAATCCACTGACCATTAACAGCTGCTTAAAAAGCTGCGGCGATTGGGGCAATGCATAAAATTTTTGAGGGTGATTGCGGGCAGGAACCAAGTAGTCGCGCGCGCCTTCCGGGGTGCTTTTGGTGAGCATCGGCGTTTCGACTTCGACAAATCCCTTGGAGTCAAAATAGTCGCGCATGGTCTTAATCAGGCGATACCGTTGAATCAGGTTTTTTTGCATCGACGGGCGTCGTAAATCCAGATAGCGATATTTCAGCCGCAAATCTTCATCGACTTTAAATTCGTCTTCTTTTTCCGAAATCAAAAACGGCGGGGTTTCCGCTTCGCTTACTATGTCGATTTTATCGACGGTGACGTCGATCTCGCCGGTGGGCAGGTCGAGATTTTTGTCTTCGTCTCGACGCTCGCGGACATGGCCCAGGACGTTCACGACATATTCGCTGCGCAGACGTTGAGCAACCGTATACGCTTCTTTGTTGGCCGACGGATCGAAGACCAACTGAACAACGCCTTTGACGTCACGCAAATGAACAAATAACAAATGGCCGTGATCGCGGATCGTATCGATCCAGCCGGCCAATTGAATGCTTTTTCCCACATCGGTTTTTTTTAATGAGCCGCCATAGATGCGATTTTTAAAGGTCATGAGAGTTTCAGTATAAATTATATGTGACTGGACAGCCAGTCCAAGATATTGGAATAAACCTGCCGCCGGTTGATCTCGTTTAAGGACTCATGTCGTCCGTCCGGATAGAAATGGCTCTGAATGTCGGTGACGCCACATGACTGATAGATGCGGATTAATTTTGGAACCGATTGTCCCAGAGGGTCTTTAGCGCCCGAGATAAATAAAATCGGCAAATTTTTGGGCATGCGGTCGCAGTGGCCATAAAGATGAAACAAGCCGGAAAACAGGGCGTAAAAAAACGCGCGACTGCAAACAAATCCGCATAACGGATCGGCGATATAGTTGTCGACTTCTTTTTCGTCGCGGGATAACCAGTCATAGTCCGTTCTATTCGGTCGAAACGCTTTGTTAAAGCCACCGAAAACAATCGAATGAATAACTTTTTCAGACAAAAATTTTGTCGCCAGCATGCCAAAACCAGTACTTAATCGATTTTGAAACGACGATCCGGACAAAATAATTCCTTTCAACTCTTTACCCCAACGCAACGCGACATCTTGGGCGAGAAACGACCCCATGCTATGGCCGAATAAAAACACAGGCAGTCCCGGATGTTCTTTTTTTGCTGAATCAATTACCGCCTTCAAATCATTGACCAGGTCATCCCATCCCCCGTCGATTTGACCCAGCTTGGCTCCGGGACCATGGCCGCGATGATTTTTGCCATAAACATGATAGCCGGCATCATCTAAAAATCGCGAAAATTCCGCGTAACGACCGGCGTGTTCCATCATGCCGTGAGCAATAACGACTATACCTTTATAAGAAAGGGGCTTGTTCATCTTTTTTTGAAAGAATGGGTTTCGATGTGATCGGCCATTGGATAGATAATTTTGGATCGTCCCAGCGAACGGCGCGTTCGAATTCCGGCATGTAAAAATCGCTGCATTTGTAAAACACTTCTGCGGCGGCGCTCATCACATAAAAACCATGCGCATATTTTTTGGGGACGTACATCGCGCGTTTATTGGATTCGGACAAAATTTCTCCGGACCATTGCCCAAATGTCGGAGAAGCGGGATCGACGTCAACCGCGACGTCGAAAATCTCTCCATAGGTCACCCGGACCAATTTGGCCTGCGCGTAAGGGTCGATTTGATGATGTAGCCCCCGCAAACTGCCCTGCAACGACCGGCTGAAATTGTCTTGGACAAATCGATCGGATATTCCGGCGTCGGCAAATCGCTTCTCATGATATCCTTCAAAAAAATGGCCGCGGGCATCCTGAAAAACCTTCGGCTCAATGATAAGTACACCAGGGAGTGTTGTTGAAATGAAATTCATATTATGATCTGTATAATAATTGAATGAGGGCCGCAATGCTATCCTGGGGTTATCGCGCGACGCGCAAATTCGTTATCCGCCAAACGTACAAAGGCCAAGAAAAGAGAGGCCTTCTTCCCGATTTGGAAGAAGTAGTGCAGTTGGGCGACAAGGCGCTAAAAAAATTAAACCGGTATGCCGGTTGGCTGGCCTTCCAGTTTTCGATTCCGGAAGGGATTGGCTATGACCTTTATGATCTACATTTCCCCTCCCCTCTGACCTTTGCATCGTTTAAGGAGGAGTCCGATATCCTGGCCATTTGGCTTGGGATGGGACTGGGAGGCGGGGCGCTCAAAACCATTTTGCGCGAACCACGGGAAGGCAATCCCAGGCCCCGGCTGCAAGAAGCGGTGGTGGATGGCCAAGAGGCGATCATTAACGCGATGGGATTGCCCGGAAAGGGAGTTTTGGGATTGATCGAAGAATTGGATTCCAGCTCGTTGTTTCGATTTAATCGACCCATCGGCATCAGCATCGGCGGTTATTCGGTTGAAGAATATAAATGGAATTTTTTGGACTTAAACACCGTATTATCGAACGACGGTGAAAAAAAATATTATATTGAACTGAATATCAGTTGCCCTAATACGCCTTCCGGCCAAGATTTGATGAAGCATCCGGATCAGTTGGAAGACCTTTTGACTTGGATGCGTCAAAATACGGATCGCGTTATTGGCGTTAAAGTCTCGCCCGACAAGCCCGATGCGACTCTGCTAGCGATCGCTGAAATTGTTCGGCAGGTTCCCAAAACATTTATTAACGCGGGCAATACGCAGTTTCGAACGTGTGAGCAACTGGGCTTGCCGAAACCCTATATTTCTATTGGGGGCGGCGGGATGAGCGGCGCACCGCTATTTGCCCGGACTCTGGAAATGACGGCGTTATTGGCCCCACTGAAAATCCCCATTATGGCTACCGGCGGCATTTCGACTTGCGACCAGGTTCGAGCGCTGCAAAGCAAAGGCGCCGTTTTATTTGGGATGGCTACGGCGTTAGTTAAGGATCCGTATTGCGTGCCTAAGATAAACTCTCAATTAAAAAAATAATTTTGAAAAATGTTTAGTATGTACATATAATTGGAATATATGTACCAAATGAACCTTACAAAGCTGCGCCAAAATTTATTTCGCGTCGTTGACGAAGTTATCGAAACGGGTGTTCCTCAACGGATTGAACGGAAGGGGAAAGTTTTGAAACTTGTCCTAGATACCAAATATGACAAATTGAAAAATCTGAAGCCGCATCACGGTATCGTGGGCGACCCGGACGAATTGGTTAACCTCAAAGCCTGGACATGGGAACCCGACAAATCACTGAATCCATAGTATGACGCTCTGACCGGTCACCTGAGCGCCAAAGCCAAGGTCATCATCCAAGAGAATCACGTTATGGTTTCTTCCATGGTGAAGCTGGAATTGGCTTATCTCAAAGAAATTAAGAAAATAAATCCTACCCCCGATCATGTCATTAATGTGCTTAGCAAATCCATCGGCCTGGAAGTCGCGGCATCCCATTTTCCGCACGTCATTGCGATTGCGCAGGGGCTGCATTGGACTCGCGATGCTTTCGACCGAATCATCGTAGCCGAAGCAAAACTTCATTCTGCTCCGTTGGTCACAAGGGATAAAAATATTCTAAGGCATTATTCTTTAGCGGTTTGGTAACGTTACAAATACCCCTGCGCCTGAAGCGAAAACAGGTGGGCATACCGTCCGCCCAACTTAACCAGGGACTCGTGTGTGCCTTCTTCTAGGATTTGGCCGCCTTCAATGACGATAATCCGGTCGGCCATGCGGACTGTAGGGAATCGGTGCGAAATGAGAATGCTGGTCTTTCCTTTTGTCAGATGCCGGAAACGTTCGAATACAGCTTGTTCGGCCTCAGCATCGAGGGCCGCAGTGGGTTCGTCCAAGATCAAGATATCGGATTCTTCGCGCATAAAGCCGCGGGAGAGACCGATTTTTTGCCATTGGCCACCGGATAATTCGACACCGTCGTTAAACCATCTTCCCAGCGGGGTTTCCACGCCTTTTGGCAAGCTGCCCAAGACTTCGGTCGCCCCGCCCCGTTCAACGGCGCGCACGATGCGATCTTGTTCTTCTAAATGCCAGACGCTGCCTACGCCGACGTTTTCCTTGAAGCTCAATTGGTACTGATTGAAGTCCTGAAATACAACTCCGATTCGTTTGCGCAATATCTCGATATCCCATTCTCTTAGGTCTTTGCCGTCTAACAAGATTCGGCCTTCGGTTGGGTCGTATAAGCGACACAGTAGCTTTATGAATGTCGATTTTCCGGCGCCGTTGTGGCCGACTAGGGCCAGGCTTTGGCCTTTTGGGATGGTTAGCGAGATGTGACGTAGGGCCCAAACATCTTTTCCGGCGTATTTGAAGCCGACGTCTTCGAAGTGGATGCCTTCTTCCCTCACCCCCGCCCCTCTCCCAGAGGGAGAGGGGGGATTAGATGTTTGAGTGGGGATGGATAGGAATTCGAATAGATTGGACATGTAGAGATTGCTTTCGTACATGTTGCCGATTGAGGTTAGGCAGCTTTGGAAGGCTTGTTGGCCTTGGCGGAAGGCCATGATATAGAGCGTCAAATTACCCAGCGTAATCCGACCGACTGCGGCGCCTATGCCCATAACCGCGTAACAGACATAGAAGGTGCCGGTGGCGAGAAGGGACAGCAGATAGGCCCAGATGGAGCGGCGAATCGCAAGGGATTTGTCTTCTTGATAGAATCGGTCACCAATTTCGCGATACCGGCCTAAGAAAAGGGGCGACAGACCCAAGACTTTCACTTCTTTGACGTGTTCGTCCGTGGCCAAAACATATTCCATATACGTTAACCGGCGAGTATCGGGGGAACGCCAATTTCGCAACCGAAATGCCTTGGTCGAAAATCGCATTTCCGAAATGGTTGCAGGAATGGCGGCCAGCACCAAGCCCAGAACCGCCCAAAAACTGAACGCGAACAACAAACCTACATAGCCAATAAATGTCAGTGCGTTTTGGATTAAATTTAAGGTATCCGTGACCATCGCGACCGGCCTGACGGAGGCCTCGCGACGCGCCCGCGTTAATTGATCATAAATCTCCGAATCTTCAAAGTGCCGAAGTTCTAATGTGACCGCTTTTTCTAAAATAAGAACATTCACGTCCACTCCCAATCGAATTCCCAGTAACGATTGCAAAGAAAAGAGCGTTCTCTGAACCCCGCTTTGCAGAACCATTAAACCGGCTTCGATCAGCACCCACGTCAGGGTGGCGTCGACATTTTTAGCCACGATGGAGTCGATGATGATTTTTCCGACATAGGCGATTAATAAGGGAACCACGGCTGAGGCCAATGTAAAAACGGAAATGCCGACACATAAGTTGGGAGCCGACTTCCAGGCTAGTTTCAGGCTGGGACCGATGTGCTTGACGCTGCTTTGAAGGATTTTCTTTAGTTTAGACATCGGAAATAGAGTAACACAGGTTTAAAAGCAGATTGTAGAGGGTAAGTTATATGGGGGGTGTTTTTTGACTGTAATTGACGGACAGTCCCATACCTCAAAAATAAGCAGTGTCCCGATAAAGGCAGCTAAAAAGGAAGCCGCGAAACCGGCGCCTTCCGCGACCCCCGCCGCTCTAAATTCGGCTTCCACACCCATTCAGCCACCCGTTACGCAAGCGGATCTGCATATCAAAGACCTTAGTTGGACCGAAAAAAAAGAACTTCTTATTTTCAACGAGAAGACGCAGTCCGTAGACCAAATGAAAGCGCTTTTGCGAGGCAGAACCATGACCGACATCGAAACGATTAATCAGGCAGCGACCGACACGTTTCCTCGATCTCAAGGATTTGAGGTTTCGACGACCGGGATTCCGGACTATCGCGACGGACTGTTGATTGTCTCGCGCTATGAATCGATCGTCCGCCATCCCAACATGAAAGAACCTTGCAAAGTTACGATTACGGCTCCGGGCAGCTCCGACCTTACGTCCGATGTCGATAGCACCATTGAAATAAAGGGAACGGAAAACCTGCCCCTTTCTTTTATAGAGGCGCACGGTACTAGAACGGGCAATTTTGATTTAAAGCGGCTGGATGATATTGAAGCCAAGTTATCCGCAAAAATGATCGCCGGTTACAACGAAGCCACGGTGGCCCGCCACGAAAAGACCAGTAGCGCGCATCGCGACTCTAATGTCTATTTTTCAGGCTTTATGAGCGCAGACTATCCGGTTAGCAACGATTTTCCCAACCACCTTCACGAGAAGCGGCTTAACGAGGCTGCGGCGAATTTAGTGACGTTGCGAATGTCTCTAGCGCCGGCAGCCTGGGATGAGTTTGTCCACCAAACCACACAGTCTATGCCTGCAGAAGCTAAGGCAGATTTCGAAAAAACGGTTGGCCGCACGCAGCAATTTGCCGATTACCGCCAATCAAAAATTGACGCGATGAAGCAGGAATTTGCGGATGTATTTGCCGATCGCCCCGGACAACATGACGATATGGAGGTCATGGTTCTGAACGATTTGTACGCCCAACATCTCGAAGAGGTCGCGGTTGCGCGCGGAAGATACCTAGATGCGGTAACTCCGGAGGCCAAAGCGGAAGCTGCGGTTCAGGTGCAACACAGCCAAATTCAGGCAAACCTTTTTGCTCACGAAGCGTATATTGGCAAAAGCCCTGTGGTTCATGTCGTCCAAGGCATGCAAAAAGGAGAATCCGCCAATTTGAGCCCTGACACTATCGTGGGGTCAATCGTTCACCAGATCGGGTTTAGACTGGAACACGAAGGGCGAGCCGAAGACACGGCCAAATATATCTTCCGGGTGGCGGATTTACTTTTTGGGCAATTGGCGGCGCCTTTGACCGAAACCCAGCTAGATTCTCTTGCCGCAAATCCGTCGGGCTTGCTGCCTGGTCTGGGGGATCATGGGGTGAGATTTACCCGAGACGAACTGGCCCTAGTTAACAGTGAAGTTAAATTATTTAGAGAAATCAAAAAAAATCCTAATTTTTCACCCATCCAAAAGCGCGAAGCGACTCGCGCGCTACTGTTGGAACGGGCGAGTCAGCTAGGGGTAAAAGGCGAAACCCCGGAAGCCACCTTGTCGCTGCTGGCCACCAGAGAAAGAGATCTTTTATCTTCGATCGCAAGTCGGGTAATGGTCGCGGGAAGCCTAAGAAATGAAAATCCGGGTTAAGATTTTCTTCGTCCACATCCGGAACCGTTCGATATAGCTGTAGGCCGCAGGAACGACCACCAACGTTAGAAGCGTCGAGCTGATAAGACCGCCGATGATCGCAACCCCCATGCTGGTACGCTGGCGCGAGGCTTCGTCCAATCCGATCGCAACGGGCAACATCCCCGCAATTAACGCAACAGTGGTCATTAATATAGGACGCAAGCGAGTGCGCCCTGCTTTTAATATTGCTTCCGAATGACCCATGCCTTGATCTACCAATTGCTGTGTATAGTCCACCAGCAAGATTGAGTTTTTCGTGGCGATACCCAACAACATGATGCACCCAATCATCGAGAAAATATCTAGCGATTTTCCGGTAACAAATAGACCGATAAACGCGCCGCAGGCCGCCAGGGGCAACACCAGCATGATGGTGAACGGCGTAACGAAAGATTCATACAAACTGGCCAACACGAGATAGATAAATAGAACGCCCAACAAGGCAGCGATCATCATGTTTTGACCCAGTTCTTTAAAATTCTCGGCTTGGCCTAAGAACTTGTAACCGACGCCTTTCGGAAGCTTGACGTCGTTTTCCATTACTTTTTTCAGGTCCGTCATCACGCCGCCGATGCCGGGGCCGTCGGGGGCGATATCCGCCGAAATCTGGATATAGCGACCGCGATCCCGCCGAGTAATATTGGTCGGCCCCACCGTTTCAAACGGTTTCGCTACGTCTGAGAGGCGAATCAACGAATGGTTAATATTGGGCACAAACACCTGGCCGAAATATTTACCTAGATCCCGTTGATCCCCTTTTAACCGAACTCGAATATCAAACTCTTCGCCGTTTTCACGAAACACAGCAGGGATAGCGCCTTCAACTTGGGTACGAAGCTCTTGGCCCAACAGTGCCGTGGACACGCCCAAATTCTCCGCTTTTCGATCGTCCAAAATGACCTGGAATTCCGGCTTGCCGGGCTTGTAACTGAGTTCGGGATCCAGAAGCCCGGGATGATCCTTAACTTTCGAAAATACTTCCGTTGAGACTTTTTCAAGTACTTGTAAATCTTGACCTACAATAATCATTGTAAACGGTCGTTCGCCTTCGCCCACAATACTGGTGTCTTTGACCACCGGCTTGGCGTATTCAAACGGTTTTAACTGTTCTCTCAAGATAGCCTTGAATTCGGAGGTATTCATGGATCGTTTTTTGGTTTCAACCAGGCTTACAAAAATATCGGCTTTATTCGATTCGCCTTGGCGGCCGCCTACCGTTGCGATAGCAACCTCTACTTCTTTGTTGGCGCGAACTAAGTCGTCCACCTGTTTTCCGACTTTGTCCATCGAATCCAAACTTGTTCCGGGCGGCATTTCCAGAGACACCATAAATTCGCCAAAATCCTGCGGCGGCAAGAAGGTTTTTGGCACATATTTCATTGTATAAATGCTACCTACAAAAATTAGAATACTTAGCGCAAGCGTAATTAAGGGGCGTCGGAGTGTAAGACGCAGTACTTTTTGGTAGGCCTCATCGAGCCAATCCTGGAAGCGGCCAAATCTGCGAACCAAAACGCCAACCGTTTTGTCCCATAGATTCGGTTTTTCGTTTTTGTGTCCGGCAAAATAGGCTGAAAGCATCGGCGCCACCGTCAACGCATCAAACAAGCTGATAATCATCACAAAGCAGACCGTTAAGCCAAATTCTTTAAAAAATTGGCCGACAATTCCATGCAGGAATGCAATGGGTGCGAACACCGAAATAACGGCCAACGTCGTCGCAATTACCGCCAACATGACTTCTTTTGTCCCATCCAATGCGGCCTGCAGCGGTTTCGCGCCCTCTTCGATATGCCTAAAAATATTTTCCCGGACGACGATCGCATCGTCGATCAAAAGACCCACGGTTAGACTCAATGCCAATAGCGTCATCACGTTGATCGAAAACCCGGCGATCGACATCAGCAAAAATGCGCCTATTAACGAATTGGGCAACGCCAACGCGGTGATAACCGTTGAACGAATGCTGCCCAGGAAGAAATAGACCACAATCACAGTCAAGATTATTCCGATAAAAATCGATTCTTTGACGTTGTCGACGTTAATACGAATGCCTTTGGAGCCGTCGCGCACCAACACCACCTTCGGCTTTGACGGATCGCCGCCCAATTCCTTGTTCAATTGGACTACTTTTTCTTTTACTGCATCGGCCACCGCCACCGTATTGGCCCCAGATTGACGGTAAACGTTTAAGAAGATGGCCGGTTTTCCGTCCACATAGGTTCGCGATTTTTCGTCTTCCAAACCGTCGGACACCGTTCCAACGTCCGAGATTTTGACCGGCACGTCGTTACCAACGAAATTAATGACCGTAGAACCAATATCCTCGACGCTTTTATATTCGCCCAAGGTTCGCAGTACGGTTTCGGTTTTTCCACGGTCTACTTTTCCGGCGGGAATATTCTGACCCGACGTTGCAATCGCTCCGGCAACCCGGGTGGCGGAAAGTTCGTGACGTTTTAATTTCTCCCGATCCAATTC
>CAYGHZ010000027.1:15247-16580 GCA_964349635.1 uncultured Candidatus Marinamargulisbacteria bacterium | reverse complement strand
GGGGTAGACAGGGACTATCAAGGGAGGAAAAATAGATGAGGCGTGATTTGTCTGCCAAAAGCGCGTACTCGTGTGGGTTGGGGGTTATGCATACTTGTTTTGAAAGGTACGCATTTCGTGTTGCCTGCCATTGGGGCGAAGTCAGAAAAAAGTCGGTCGATCGATTATAGATGAGAGAAATATCTGGGGTTAGCGCCGCCGGGTCAACAATTCTAGTTGGCCAGCCCCAGCTTTCAAATAACGCTTTATGAAGATAAAAATCGAATGCTGTTTTTTGGGTTTCGGGGGCATCATCAACGATTGCAACGTTTTTTGGAGGGGTTTTTTGACCACTTAACTTCAATTCGGTTTGGAACATATGTCGCATATCTAAAAAATGGGATTGTGCGCTTCCAAGCCCATGGTATTCGCTTAGCAGAGCGGTCAGAAGGGAGCCGACGGCGTTGGTGTTGATTTCAATCAGTCGCATTCCGTCGTCGGTGGCGTAAAAATCGAAGCTAATAAATGCCGATTCGTTTCCGGGATCAAAGAGTTGCGGCGCTTCATTTTTTCGAGCTCGATAAATGGCTGATAGACAGGCTTCCGCCTCGTCATAGAATGATTTTGGCAACCGAACAACGAGCGGGGAAACAAAAACCTGCAAGGTCTCTTGCGATGGAAAAACTTCGGCAAAAATCGGGTAGCGGCTTTTGCAAAAATTCGAAAATGGGGAGTAGAAATCCATTCCTATCGGCCGATATTTTGGAATGTTTTGCCTGGTTTAGGCGTCGTATCCTCTTTTTTCTGTTCTTGCTCAATTTCACCCAGGTCCAAAATCCGCAAGAATTCCCGGTAGGCTTCGACATGCCGCTGGTACAGCTTCAGGTTTTTCTGGTGAAGGGCTTCGATCATTTCGACCAGATGCTTGCCCTCGGCGCCCAGTTGCGCAATGCGACCCTCGAATTTGATGCGATCTAACTCCAACTTTTTGATAAATTCATCCAATGACTTAAAGTTTTTGTCCATTTTTTGAAATTGTTCATCCATTGTTTTGTATCGGGCCACAATTGCCTCATCCAGCTTAGTTAATTTTCCGCTCATGTCGTCAAATTGCTTATACAAGATATTCAATTTGTCGTTGGAGTCTGCAAACTTTTTGTCGATTTGCTTAAATTTGTTGTCCATGGACACAAATTTTTGTTCCATTCGGACATTGAATGAAGCGAAGCGAGCCTCCAAAGCGGCCAGGTCGCTCGTGAGCTGGTAAAATCGATCTTCGTCTTTTCGCAAAATGGCTTCCAATTCCTTTATTTTGGCTTCGTTTTTTCGAATTGTTTCTTCCAGTTGCAAATAT
>CAYGHZ010000027.1:0-15237 GCA_964349635.1 uncultured Candidatus Marinamargulisbacteria bacterium | reverse complement strand
CGTTGCTGAGCGCCTGCCCGTTCCGTCGAAATAGTTCCACGTTGGAGACTTCCAAATCCGCTTTTTGTAGAATATTAAATCGATAACCTATCTGAAAATCGCTGCGGTCGAATTCGGCCATCAATCGTCCGTTCCCAACGGCCACATCGGCGCCTAAAAAAAAGCTGCTTAGACCTTGCAATGTGCCGCCGAAGCCGGTTAGCGTTTTTGCAGGTGTAGTACCCTGATAATTTCCGATTCCGATGTGTAGATCGGTTGGCCCGACTGTAAACGACCCTACGACATACTGATGAATATCATAGGCCTTAGCTTCAGACTTCTTGGTAAGTAAATCATATTGGAATAGCGTCACTCCGGTGTTTAGGCCGGTGCCCAGACGAAACTTGAAAAAGTCTTCTTTTTGAAACAACGTTCCATGCATGTGAACCGAAAGCGTATTAAAATTTTCTAAGCTGGCTCCGACGCTAAATTCATGGGAGATCGCATACATCACTTTATAATTGAATTGATAGTGTTCGTCGGTAAAGCTGACCAACGAGGTTTCCAAGACCGTGTCTCCGGGGGTAAAAAAATTGGCGACGGGGATATAAATAAGTTGAGCCGGATAGTTTAAGGTGGGAACGGATTCGGCATGAAGTGCTATAGCGCACGCCATGAATGCGATGAAAAAAATCCCCTTAATGTGCTTCATAGGTCTTCAACAATGATAGCTTAAAGCGAATCTGCATGGAAATTTCCTGCCGTAGAAGCAATAAGTTAGCGGCGTTTTGCTGATTGGCGGAAAGTTGTAAGAAGCCTGAACTGCCCCAGATTAATCCAATTTCGCCGGGTTCAAGATGGCCAAAGGTGTCTGCCCAACGGTCAAACGTTACCCCCTCATACCGCACGCCAAACGGTCTTGATTTATAGCGCTTTTCCCAGTCCAGTTTCCGAAAATTTAATATCGCGTTTCCAAATCGGTCGATGTGAATCACCTTGGCTTCCAGAGTATTGGCATCTTTTTTTTGCGCCATAAGATCGAGAATGGTTGGCTCGGTTGGCACGGTCGGGATTTTTTTGTTGGTGACTTTCATTGCTGCGACCCGCGCAAAGATATCTCGCCCATGAAATGTGGGCGCTGCCGGCCAATCAGGCTTAATTTCAAAACAATGGCATGATTCGTTTCCCAAGATTAGACTAAATACCCCATTATCCGGCCCTATAAACGTTCCGGCGGGGGATTCGATCAAAAGTCCCTTGCGGCTTGTTCCAACTCCGGGATCGACAACCACCACAAATATCGTCTCAGGGGGAAAGAGCCGATAAACAGCTTCTAAATTAAACATGGCTTGCGCGACGTTATAGGGCTCGATTTCGTGCGTAATATCGATGACGGGGGTGTTGGGGGAAAGCGTGTAAATAACGGCTTTCATGGCGGCCACGTAGTGATCGGCCTGGCCAAAATCGGTAATGAGTGCAATCGCTGGGGTCAATATTGACATTTTAGCTTAAGGTACGGTATAAGCATAGATTCTTATCTGATCCTCTGGAGGAAATCCTGTGTCTGAAGAAAAAAAAGTGAAGGCGAAAGCTGCGCCTAAAAAGAAAAAGGTTGAATCTAAGCCTGTTAAAGAAAAGAAAACAAAAGTTGTAAAAAGCGAAAATCAGGCTCAAAAAATGGCCGTGGTTGAGACCGGCGGTAAACAATATATTGTTACCGAGGGCGCTTCCATTGATATTGAAAAGATTGAAGGCGAGCCGGAAAGCAATGTGACGTTCGATAAAGTATTGTTAGTGGCGGAAGGCGACAACGTAAAAGTGGGTCAGCCGTATCTTGAGAAAGCTAAAATTTCGGCGACGTTGGTGAAGCATGATAAAGGTGAAAAATTGATGGTTTTTAAGTTTAAGAGAAAAACCGGATATAAGAAAAAAAATGGGCATCGTCAACGCTATACTCGGGTGAAGATAGGAGAAATCCATGGCGCATAAAAAGGGTAAGGGAAGTACACGGAACGGTCGCGACAGTAATTCTCAACGATTGGGCGTAAAACGCTACGGCGGGGAAATGGTTGTTTCGGGAAATATTTTGGTTCGTCAGCGTGGAACCGAGTTTCATCCGGGTCTCAATGTTGGTGTTGGAAAGGACTTTACGTTGTTTTCCAAAATTGCCGGCGTTGTTAAATACGAGCACGTCACTAAAGATCGGCAAAGAATCTCCGTTTACGCTGGGTGAAATTCGTTGATCGCGCTACTATTATTGTAAAATCCGGAAACGGCGGTCCTGGCCGTAGTGGATTTTGGCGCGAGAAGTATGTGCCCAAAGGCGGTCCTGATGGTGGGGATGGCGGTGACGGGGGGAGCGTCATATTTATGGCGTCTCATCGGCTTCAAACCTTGATGGATTTGAAGATGAAACGGATCTATCGAGCGAAGGACGGCGAGCCGGGTGGTACCAATAAGAAATATGGGTCGCGTGGTGAAGATACCGTGGTTCATGTTCCTCTTGGAACCATGGTGTTTCTACCTGAGGGGGAGTTATTGGTCGACCTGTGTCATGAGGGTGATCACTATGTTGTGGCGAAGGGCGGTAAGGGTGGAAAGGGGAACGCTAAGTTTGCCACGTCGGTAAATCGGGCGCCGCGTTACGCGCAACCGGGGATTCCGGGCGAAGAAAAACGTGTGGTACTTGAAATGCGTATGATTGCTCAGGTGGGATTGGTTGGATTGCCGAACGCGGGTAAGTCAACCTTGCTTCATGTGCTGACCCAAGCCAATCCTAAAATTGCAGATTATCCGTTTACGACGTTGTATCCTAATTTGGGGGTTCTTCGGTCGTACAATCAAGAGATCGTGATTGCTGATATTCCAGGTTTGATCGAAGGGGCCTCTCAAGGGGCGGGCTTGGGATTTGAATTTTTGAGGCACGTGGCTCGAACGAAATTGCTTGTGCATTTAATTGACGTGTCTACCGGCGATCCGGAAGTATGTTGGGAACACTTTCAGACCGTGGTTCAAGAAATCAAACTTAGCTCCCATGAATTGAAAGACAAAGCGGATATTGTGGTGCTTACTAAAATTGATACAATTACGCCGGAGACGCTTGAAGAAATTATGAAGAAATTTCGTAAACATAAAAAGCGTCCGTTAGCGATTTCCGCATCGGCTCGTCTGGGGCTAGATGAATTAATCCAACGTATTTATAAGGACTATGCGGACTAAACCCCTCGTTATTATCAAGATCGGTACTAATATTCTGACGACCGACGAGAATAAGTTGGATCTGAATAATATGCGGTCGTTAGTGGATCAGATTTCTGCTCAATTAAATACTTATCGAATTGTGATGGTGTCCTCCGGGGCCGTGACATGCGGGTCGGAGGAGTTGGAGATTCGGGCTAAGACGATTCCGGATAAGCAAGCGGCGGCGGCTGTTGGCCAGATTATGTTGATGAGCGAATATACGACGTTTTTTAAGTTGCATGGAAAAACCGTCGGGCAAATTTTATTAACTAAAGATATTTTGATTGATCAGGTACGTCGGACGAATAGTTGCAACACGATCTTTAAATTACTCGAGATGGGCGCTGTTCCGATCATCAATGAAAATGACAGCGTGGCGACCGATGAGATTCGGTTTGGCGATAATGACGAACTGTCGGCGATGGTAGCGCAACTGACACAAGCCGAAAGGCTTATTATATTGACCGATATCGACGGCGTGTTTACTGGTAATCCTAAGCACAACAAGAAAGCCGCGCTTGTTCAAAAATTGGAAAAAATTAATGAGAAAACGTTTGCTCTTATAGAAGACAGTGACAATGGAAAAAGCCGAGGTGGGATGAAGTCGAAATTAATGGCAGCGAAAGAGGCCTCGGAGGCTGGTATTGACGTGACAATTGCCAATGGGCGGCGGAATCATATTATCCGTGATGTCTTGACAGGCAAAGCTACGGCCACCTACATTCAGCGGCATGCGCACGATTGAAGAACAGTGTCGAAACGCTAAAGAAGCGGCTCGATCTATTGCGTTGCTTTCGACAATCAAGAAAAACAAGATATTGGAGAACATGGCGGCAGCAATTTTAGCGCACAGAGATGCTATTTTGGCTGCAAACGCTCAAGATGTAGCTAAATCTCCAAAAGATGATCGGCTGCTTTTGAATGAAAAGCGGCTGCAAGATATTTCCGATGGTCTTGTGGCAATCTCCAAATTGGCGGATCCCATTGGCGAAGTAATGACAGAGTGGACGCGCCCTAACGGGCTTAATATAAAGAAAATTCGGGTGCCGTTGGGCGTGGTGGGGATGATTTATGAGGCGCGTCCGAACGTGACGGCCGATGCGGTGGCATTGGCTCTTAAGACCGGTAATGCAGTGGTGTTGCGGGGCAGTTCATCGGCCTATCAAACCAACAAAGCCATCTTGGAGGCCATGCTTACTGCGGTCGAGAATCGAAATGCGTTTCAGTTGCTTGAAGATACGTCGCGAGAAGGGGTAGAGACGTTGGTTCGGATGAACAAGTATTTGGACGTGATTATTCCGCGCGGCGGGGCGTCGTTGATTCAGAATGTTGTTAATAATGCGACGGTGCCGACGATAGAAACGGGTGTCGGGAATTGTCATGTGTATGTGGATAAGGACGCGGATCTGGATAAGGCGATTCCGATTATTGTGAATTCGAAGACGCAGCGGCCGTCGGTGTGCAATGCGGCGGAGACGCTGTTGGTGCATCAGGATGTAGCGAAAGAATTATTTGAAAAGTTATTGCCTCAGCTAAAAAACGTAGAATTGCGCGGCGATGAAAAAGCGCGGCAATTTTCTTCGTCGATGAAGGCGGCGACGGAAGAAGATTGGAAAACCGAGTATTTGGATTTGATTATGGCTGTTCGAGTAGTGCCTTCGTTGGATGAAGCGATTAAGCATATTAATACGTATGGTACGTTTCACACCGAGGCGATTGTGTCGGAAAACGAGGCGGCAGCGGAGAAGTTTGCCAAAGAAATCGATTGTGCGGCGATTATGGTAAATGCGTCGACGCGGTTTACCGACGGGGGAGAGTTTGGATTTGGGGCTGAGATCGGGATTTCGACGCAGAAATTGCATGCGCGGGGGCCGATGGGGTTGGCCGAGTTGACGTCCTATAAATATGTTGTGGTGGGGTCGGGGCAGGTTCGGGCGTAGAGGAGGTCAGAATGGAAACGCAAAAAATATCAGGGTACCAAAATTCTTTCGAAGACTCGGCATGTGAAAACAATGGCGTGGAGTATTGGTTGGCGAGAGATCTTCAGAAACTATTGGGGTATGCGGAATGGCGAAATTTTCTTCAAACCATTGATAAGGCAAAAATAGCCTGCGAGAAATCCGGCCATAAAGACGTAGACCATTTTGTTGGCGTCAACAAAATGGTGTCGCTAGGTTCAGGAAGCAAGCGAGAAGTCGACGATATAATGCTCACTCGCTATGCCTGCTATTTGGTTGCCCAGAATGGCGACCCCAGGAAAGACGAAATCGCTTTTGCGCAGACTTATTTTGCCCTGCAGACCCGGAAGCAAGAAATCCTTGAGGAGCGCATCGCGCTTTCGGAAAGACTGAACGCTCGGCGAAAGCTCGTAGAAACGGAGACGGAACTTTCCAAATTAATCTATGAAAGAGGCGTTGATGAACAAGGATTCGGTCGAATTCGAAGCAAAGGGGATTCGGCTCTTTTTGGTGGCCAGTCGACATTCCAAATGAAGCGAAAACTTGGGGTTAAAGAAAATCGGGCACTCGCTGACTTTCTTCCGACGATCACGATTAAAGCAAAAGATTTGGCAACGGAAATTACCAATTACAATCTTAAGAAAGAGGACATTCGTGGGGAAGGGTCAATTACCTTCGAGCATGTCAAAAATAATAAGGACGTGAGGGGTCTCCTTGGTAAAAGCGGGATAAGGCCGGAGGAGCTGCCGCCCGAGGAAGATATTAAAAAGCTTGAGAGACGGGTAAAAAATCATGAAAAGCTTTTGGTAAAAGAGGCAAAGCGGTTTAGCGGCAAGAAATGAAAAGGGGCTAAGCCAACGTACTAAAATCCGAGCTCGTCTTGTCCTTCGGATCGAGTTTTGGATATTGCACTTTTTTTTCCTGAACCATCATATTCAATTTTGCGTTTAGTTCTTCGGCTTCATCGATAACAACCGGAGGCTTCGTTTCTTTTTTTGCTTTGGGATCGACCACTTCGATATTGGGGCCATCGACAATTTCGATGGGAACGGGGATGACGGTTTTGCCTTGGATTAAATACGCGCGCATGACCGGATTTTTGGTATCACGGCAGCCGATAATGAAATGGCATGGTTGGCGGCTGTTGATGTCGGGTTCGGAGGGTACCGGAGCGCCTTTGGGGTGCGAGTGGTACATGCCGATATAACTTAGGCCATGTTTTTCGAAAAAGGCGTGGGCGCGTTGGACGTCTTCGGGGGTAAATGAAAAGGTATCGGTTCGGTTATAGAGATGTTGGTTAAAAATGGGTAGGATGGCTTGAATGAATCCTTCCTTGCCTCCTAAAAAACCGCCGCTTTCCTGCGGCAGGTTGTCCAGGGCCTGCTTAACCATAATATCGTAGTGGCGTTTTGTGATTTTAAATAGGTTGATCACCGGGCGGGTTCAAATAACGAGGTTTTGATTTCTTTTATTAAATCGGCGGTGGCGCTGCGGGCCATATCCAACATCTTTAACAGTTCATCTTGAGTAAACGGCGTATCTTCTGCTGTTCCCTGAATTTCTACGATTTTTCCCGATTCTGTCATGACGATGTTGGTGTCTACTTGCGCCTTGCTATCTTCTTCGTAACAAAGGTCGCACATGGGTTCGCCTCGGACGATGCCCACGCTGACGGCAGCCAAAAATTCTTTAATTGGGTTTTCTTTGATCATGCGATTGGTCTTCATGTCGTTCACCAGGTCGACCAGCGCAACCATTCCGCCCGTAATGGCAGCGGTTCGGGTGCCGCCGTCGGCCTGAATCACGTCGGCATCGATATTGATCGTGCGTTCGCCGATAAGATTAAGATCGATAATGGAGCGAAGCGATCGTCCGATCAGGCGTTGGATTTCGTTGGTGCGGCCGGATGGTTTTCCTTTTTGAACTTCGCGCGAGGTGCGGGTGTGAGTGGCCGAGGGCAACATGCCATATTCGGCGGTGAGCCAGCCTTGGCCGCTGTCCTTTAAGAAGGGAGGAACGCGATTTTCCAGCGACGCCGTGCATAGTACCTTGGTGTCGCCAAACGAAATTAAGACGGAGCCAGGGGAATATTTGGTGTAACGTCGAACTATGGAAACTTTTCGCATATCGGTGTTACGTCTATTGTCGATCCTCATCGGGGAGTCCCTTCATCTGTTGATTCTGTTACGACCATTCCTAACACTTCGCGGCCGCCCTGAATATTTTTTTCCAGCCGCACTAAATTTTTTTGCATTTTAGTCACTATTAATTGTAAATTGGCCAGGACATAGTCCGCATATTCCGAGGCGCCGGATTTCATTTTTTCGGCTTCTCTTTGTGCGGTTTGCAAAATATCTGCTTCGCTCATGGGACTTTCTTGGACCGGCGCTTCCTCCTTCTCTTCGGCTTTTGTTAAATCGATGGCTTTTCGGGCAGTGTCGCCGTCGCTTTGCAACACCAGCCGAATCTTGTCGATGATATGCAGGCAGCGGCGCTCGTCGACCATGAGTTTGCTTGCAAATGGTATCTTTTTTCCGTCTAAAATAGTGGCTTCGAGCGAATCTAATAATCCTAAAATTTCACTCATGGTTTTTCCTTTTTAAGGCCTCTTCGACAGACGCGGGTACAAAATCGGAGATTGGGCCGTCGAATCGGGCGATTTGTTTGATTAAACTGGAGCTTAGATAAGAATAGGATACATCAGTCATTAAAAAAACAGTCTCTATTTTTGGATTGAGATGCCGATTGGTTAATGCCATCTGAAATTCATATTCGAAATCCGACAACGCCCGCAGTCCTCGAATAATCGTATAAATGTTTTTCTTTTTAGCAAAATCGACCAATAACCCCTCAAAGCCTTCGACAAAAATACCGTCTTGGCCCGCGAAAACAGACCGCGTGAGTTCAATGCGTTCGTTTAAAGTAAATTGAGGGTTTTTGGACGGGTTGTGAATGATGCCAATATGAATTTCGGAAAATAGTTTTCGCGCACGATGGACCACATCAATGTGTCCATTGGTGATCGGGTCGAAACTTCCTGGATAGATGGCCTGCTTCATTGGGGGTGGTGGAGCATGGTTAATTGAGATTCTCCATAATTATGAACCGAACGAATGGTTAAATCGCTCGGTACCGGTAAATGATATTTTTTTCGATGTTCAACCACAAGGATGCCGTCTGGGGCCAGTATATCAAACGTGCAAATCGCCTTCAACGCGCGCTCGTAGAGATCGGATTCGTTCCACGGAGGATCCATGAAAATCAGGTCGAACTTGGAACGGCATGCTTTTATGTAGCGGTCGACGGGAGAGCATCGGATTGTATAATTTTTTTTCTTAATTAGACTCAGATTTTTTTTAAGATAGGCAACGGATCGATCCACAAACACGACGTGCTCCGCGCCGCGTGACAGCGTTTCAATTCCAAGGCCGCCTGTACCACAAAATAAATCCAAGACTTGAGCTCCGTCAGAAATTCCTTGGAGAATATCGAAAATGGCTTCTTTGACCTTGTCTTGGGTGGGCCGGAACTGACGGTCTTTGGGGCCAAATAATCGTAATCCCTTAAATTGTCCGGAAATGACTCGCATCAGTTTAACTTCGTTTTCAACAGCAAGGTTTCGTGCTGCTCGAGGCGCTCTCGAATCAGTTTGTTTTCGGACAAGTCCGGATTGCGTCGAACCAAATCAAACGCCGCTTCCCGTGCCGCCAAGAGAATTTTTTCGTCTTTGATCAAGTCGGCCAGTTTAAATTCCGGCAGTCCGGCCTGTTTGGTGCCTAACATATCGCCGGGACCACGTATGCTCAGATCGTATTCTGCGATTTTGAATCCGTCGTGAGTGTCGACCATGGCTTTTAGACGCTTTTTGGCGCCGTCGGTTTTTGGTTTTGCAATGAGAAAACAATAGGAATCCGAAGCGCCTCGGCCAATTCGACCGCGCAGCTGGTGCAATTGAGATAGTCCAAATCGCTCGGCATGGTGGATCACCATCATGCTGGCGTTGGGAACGTCGATGCCGACTTCGATCACGGTAGTGGCGACCAATACTTGCAATTTTCCGGCTTTGAAATTGTCCATGACCTCGGCTTTTTGAGCGGGTGAGAGCCGGCCGTGAATAAGCCCGACGCGATAATCGGCAAATACCGTTTTTTGAAGTTCTTCCCAGCCCTCGGTTGCCGATTTTAAGTCCAGCGTTTCTGATTCTTCGACCAGCGGGTAGACGATGTAGATTTGTTCGCCACGTTGCAACAACGTTCGGCAAAAATTATATACTTTGGGTAAATCGGCTTCTTTGACGCAGCTGGTTTTGGCCGGTTTTCGTCCGGGTGGCATTTCGTCGATGATGGATTTGTCGAGGTCGCCGAAACAGGTCAGCATAAGGCTTCGGGGAATCGGAGTTGCGGTCATAAATAACGCATGCGGATTTTCGCTTTTTTGGGATAGCAGGATACGCTGCATGACGCCAAATCGATGCTGTTCGTCGATCACGGCTAATCCCAAGCCGGGAATTTCAACAGGGTCTTGGATCAGGGCATGCGTTCCTATCGCAACGCAGGGTGTTCCGTTTTTGAGAATTTCCAGCGCCTTTTTTCTCTCTTTTGATTTTATTTTTCCTGTTAAAAGCACAATCGGAATATTTAGCGGCGAAAGGTATTTGCTGAATTTATAAAAGTGTTGTTCCGCCAAGATTTCCGTTGGCGCCATGATTGCCGCTTTTTTTCCGGATTCGATGGCAAATAAAATCGCCATCACGGCTACGTCTGTTTTACCGCAGCCGACGTCTCCCTGCAGAAGACGATTCATGCAGTGGTCAAGCGCTACGTCTTTGCCGATTTCTTGGATGACCCGCATCTGCGCTTGGGTCAGCGTATAGGGTAGATTTTTTAAATAGGCGGATACTTTTTCACCGTCTGTTTTTAATTTAAATCCCAGTTTTTTTTGATAATGTGTTTGCTTGCGCGCTAACGCGAGTTGAAAATAAAAAAATTCATCGAACACGACGCGGTGACGGGCATGCGTGTAACTTTCGGAGTCTTTCGGAAAATGTAGATTCTTAACGGCGTCCTTGAGATTCATAAGCTTGGGGTTGGGACACGGATCAGTGAGCCCCTGCAAATAGTCATCCAAAACGGTTCTAGCGATTTGACGCATTTTGTACTGATGAAGACCTTCGATCAGGGGATAACAGGGAACGATTTCGCCGATATGAAGATGTACCTCCGTTTCGGTGACGCCCATCTGAACTTCGTTGGTATAAGCGTTGTGCTCGACCTTTCCTTTGACCAGGATTTTTTGGCCGATTTTAAGCACTTTTTTCATGAAGGGTTGATTAAACCAAATGGCGACCAGACTTCCGGTCGCGTCGGAGATGAGGCATTTGATCATGGCGACATGACCCTTGGTTTGGCTTTCGGACAGATAGTTAATTGTACCGACACAGGTTTGAACGGCGTTGGGTTCCAGATGGCTGATGGGGGGAAGATTCCGCCGATCGTCGTAAATGCGCGGAAAATAAAATAAAAAATCTTCTACGGTTTCGATACCGCAATGGTTGAGCAGTTTTCCCACCGCCGGGCCAACGCCTTTCACAAACTGAATAGGGGTTTTAATTATTTCGGACGCCAAGGAGTTGGACGAGATTTTCCATTACATCAAACAGGTCGCGATTTTTGCTGGATAAAATGTCTTCCAATGTATAACGCGTCTTGGATTTTTCTAGGATTTTTTTGACCCGAGGCGAACGATAGTACTCGATAACAGCTGGCATTTTTTTTGCTCGTTCCAAATCCTGAATTCCCAGCTCCACCATCCCCAGAATATCCGCAGGGGGGACAACAATATAATTTTTCCACGGGATCCCTGTTAATAGTTTGTTGGCCCAGGCAATGCGATTGGCGCCTCGGGCTAACAAGACATCGGGATAATGGGTGTCGGGTACCACGGTTATCAAATGGTCTAAGGCGTCCTGAGTTTTGGCGAAGGAGTCGATCTGTTGAACCAGTTGGTGCATATTAAAATAATTGTTCTTGCCCGTGACCTTGGACAAATGCAAGGCAGTACTGGCGGCCAGTGGTAGTTGCTCGGCGGATGGTCTATTGGTGAATCGATCCAAAATTTTTATAAAGGCGTCTTGCGCTTCCGGGAATAATTGTAATTTTTCGAGTCGTACGGCGTGTTTATACTGATCTTCCAACGTCAGCAATTTTTCCGCAGCATGAAGACTGGAAAATAAGGCCAGAAAAATAATTGCAAAAATTACTGATTTCGATTGTTCCATGCGTTTCGGATGTCAGCTAATTCGATTTGGATATCTGTTCCAATTGATACTGTCGAAGATGTATTTGTTTCACCGATTTCCCAAAAGTCTGCATCATGTTTTTTTAGGACTTCTTTGGCTTTTGGCCAATCTGAAACCGAGATGATGAAGCCGCCATTTTCAGAAAACAAAAAGGTTTCAATCGATATGTCTGTCGGAATGCTAATGGCTGCGCCAACGCGATGCTGCGCGCGTTCCCCTAACAACATTTCAGTCAAAGCCACCCACAATCCGCCGGCCGATATGTCGTGACATGCGCTGACAAGCTGCTTTCCGATCAATTCAAAAACGGCTTTGTTTAGACGATCTTCTTCCACATATCGAACTTGCGGCGCTACCGAAAATGTCTGATCTAATACTTCGCCTAGCTGCGTTCCGCCAAATTCCGCATAGCGCATTCCAAGCAATATGATTTTTTCGCCAGGCTGTCTAACCTGCATGGTCACTGTTTTATGATAGTCGTCGATCTTTCCCGCCACCAATAAAACGGGGGAGGGGATGACCGAACTGCCCTGTTTAGATTCGTTATAAAAACTGACATTGCCGGAAATGACGGGGAGTGGTTCACCTTCGATAAACCCAAACGCATTCGCCGCGTCGCTTATCCCGCGCACACCTTCTTCAAAATCAAAAAAGACTTCCGGTTTTTCGGGATTTCCGTAATTCAGGCAATCGGTAATCGCGATCGGTCGTGCGCCCAACGACACCACGTTTCGCACGGCTTCGGCCACGGCATAGGCTCCGCTGATATAAGGATCGGCGTGACCATATAAATTGCTGTCGATCGAAACCGCTAGCGCCGTGCGACAGCCTTCAATAGGCGCTGTTACTACCGCATCGGATTCTCCGGGGTAAATAATGGCGTCGCCGCGAACCGCGTTATCAAAAAACCGGTAGACATAGCGCTTTGAACAATTGTTTGGCAATGACAATAATTTAATACAAATCGACTTTATTTTTTGGAGATCCAGCGTTACCTGAGTCGATTCTGTTTTAGGAGCGCGAGGTTTGGACTGGCGGTTGGCTCGCACTTCGGTAGTTATAGCTTTTATCGGCAGGCTGCAAACGCTGTTGCCGCCGTGGGACACGTTGTAGACCGGATTTTGAGATACATGTCCGATTACAACAGCGCCGGCGTTATGATAGATCGAGGGTAGTTCGTACAGTTCATTAAATATCTTGAGTACTTTAGGCGAATACGATCGCGGAACGACCAAGCAAAACCGTTCTTGCGTCTCCGAACATACGATGACTTCGGGTGGTAGGTTCTCGACGCCCAGATTCACTTTGTCCAAATCGATTTCTGCGCCAAATCCCCCGGCGGCAGCTAGTTCGGACGTAACGCAGGCAATGCCTCCCGCTCCCAAGTCCTTAAATCCGATACTCACGCCATCTTCATGGACGGTTTTTAATAGATGCTTAATGGCTTCGACCAACACCCGTTTTAAAAAGGGATCGTGGACCTGAACCGCGCCGATATTAGACTGTTCGGTATCCAGGGTTGCAGACGAAAAGCTGGCGCCGCCAAATCCCGTGGCGTCGGTGGATTTTCCAATCAATATAAAGTCATAAGGCTCGTTTTCGGCCTCTTTTGGTACATAACTATGGATAATTTTATCTTCTTCTATGATTCCGATTGCCGCGACGTTCACCAGGCAATTTTCCGTGTAGGAGGGGTGATATAGGGTTTCGCCGCCCAAAACAGGGACCCCTAGGGGGTTTGCGTAATCCGATACTCCGATGACCACTTCTTCGGCTATTTCCTCATCCGCGCCAAAATGAAGGGAATTAAGAACGCCAATGACGTCTGCTCCCATGCAATACACATCACGAACCACGCCCCCTACACCGGTTGCCGCCCCTTCTATAGGAAGGATCTGCGAGGGATGATTGTGTGATTCGTGTGAAATGACGATTCCGTAACGCTTCCCGTTAAATTCCGTAAAATGAATAATGCCCGAGTCTTCACCGATTCCCAGGACAACTTCCGAGCCTTTGGTCGGCAACTTTTTCAAGATCCGTTTACTGCTCTTATAGGAGCAGTGCTCTGACCACATCGCGTCGAAAATCTGTAGCTCGACCGTGGTTGGCTCCCGATCTAAAAGGTCGCGGATTTGGTTTTTTTCAATTTGGCTGAGTGGCATGGGTTGCAAAAATAAATAGAATGCAGTTAGAATACAATTTCTTATGAAAAAACAAAAATCATTTTATTTGAAAGAAGCCGACATCAAGCGCAAATGGGTGACCATCGACGCTAACGGCGAAGTGTTGGGCCGGCTTGCCACCAAAGTAGCCAATATTTTAAGAGGAAAAACAAAAGCGCAATTTACTCCGTCAGTAGATGGCGGCGATTTTGTGGTTATTGTGAACGCCGAAAAAATCCGTGTGACTGGGAAAAAACTGGATCAGAAGGTATATGAGACCTTTTCCGGATATCCGGGCGGGGTTAAAACAGCTACCTTACGTGAAAAAATCAAAAAAGAACCGGCGAAATTGCTGTATCAAACCGTGGAACGGATGTTGCCTAACGGCCGGTTGGCGCGTCAGGTGATCAAAAAGCTGAAAGTCTATAAAGGCGAAACACACCCTCATCAAGCGCAAGTGGAGGCTTAATTACGAATGGAAACTAAGAAACGTCAACCCGCGACCGAAAAAAAAGCAGCACCTAAAAAGACTGTTGCGAAAAAGGCTGCTGCTCCCGCAGCGACTGTAGTCAAAGAAAAACCTCAGAAAAAAACTGGTAACAAAGTTAAGATCCCTAAAGCGTCTTATTATGGTACCGGGAAGCGTAAAACGGCCATTGCAAAGGTCTGGATTTTTAAAGGTGTCGGGAATGTTTTGTTTAATGATCAACCGGCGAATGCGTATTTGGGTCGCGATATTTTGACGACGATTGTTAAGCGGCCGTTGGCGCAGTTAAATCTGCAAGATAAATATGATGTGTTTGTTAGCGCTTCCGGCGGTGGAATTCCCGCTCAGGCGGTGGCGGCGCAGTTGGGTGTTGCCCGTGCGCTTCTGACGGTGGATGCTGCGTTTCGAAGCCCTCTTAAAAAAGAAGGTTTCATCAGCCGCGATTCTCGTATTAAGGAACGAAAAAAATACGGGAAAAAACGTGCGCGCAAGGGTCCTCAGTACAGAAAACGCTAGTGTTTAGCGTACGGACCTATAACAAAATATCCGGTAGGGGACTGGGTTTATTTAGCGCCAAAAAATATCAGGTTTCGGATCAGGCCGAAAACCCGGATGCGGTTTTGGTCAGAAGTCAGGATCTGCATGGTATTGAATTTCCTTCGACTGTAAAGGCCATCGGACGTGCCGGGGCCGGTACCAATAATATTCCTGTGAAAGAATGCACCAAGCGCAGTATCGTGGTATTTAATACCCCTGGTGCGAACGCAAATGCAGTAAAGGAATTGGTTTTAGCCAGCCTCTTTTTGGCAGCGCGGGATATAGTGGGTGGAATCCACTATGCACGTTCCCTTTCGGCGCAGTCAGAATCTGAGATCGAGACGTTAATTGAAAAAAATAAATCAAAATTCAAGGGTGTTGAAGTTAAGGGCAAACGGATAGGCGTCATTGGATTGGGCGCGATTGGTACCGCGGTGGCCAACGGGGCGGCCAGTGTGGGGATGAAAGTCGAGGGGTACGATCCGTTTATATCGGTTAGCCGCGCCTGGGGACTTTCGCGATCGGTAAAACCTGCTGAAAGTTTGAAAAAGATGTTATCGCGTTGTGATTTTGTGA
>CAYGHZ010000026.1:0-16822 GCA_964349635.1 uncultured Candidatus Marinamargulisbacteria bacterium | reverse complement strand
TTTTTTTACCGTTACCAATTCGTAACCACGCAGATATTTTTTAGCCAAGGTCAAAATGCGATCCGGCATCGTGGCTGAAAACAAAAGTACGCGTTTTTCTTTCGGCGTATATTTCAGAATTTCTTCGACGTCTTCTAAAAAGCCCATGTTCAACATTTCATCGGCTTCGTCTAATACAACGTGGGTCAATTGATCTAATTTCAACGTCTTGCGGTTTAAGTGATCGATCACACGACCCGGCGTACCGACAACGATATCTACGCCTTTTTTCAGTCGACGCAATTGTTGATCAATCGATTGGCCGCCATAAATAGTCACGATTTCTAACAAGGGATTAATATGAAGAGAAATTAATTCTTCCGTAACCTGAATCGCCAATTCGCGAGTCGGCGTCAAAATAATCGCCTGAACGGATTTAGAACCGCCTTTAAGACGTTCCAAAAGAGGCAATCCGAAGGCTGCTGTTTTACCGGTTCCGGTTTGTGCTTGGCCAACAATATCGACTTCGCCTTTAATTAAGAGTGGAATCGTTTGTTCTTGGATGGGGGTGGGTTCTTCAAACCCTTTTTTTGCTAACGCTTTAATAGTGGACTCTGAAAGACCTAACGCACGAAATTTATCTAAATTTGCCATGTTTCCTACCTTATTTTTTTATGTGAGAGAGAGTTATAAGTTTTCTAGGGGAAGTAAGTGGGGGCGCGTCTCGAAGAAAACTCATAGTTATTATCGATCAAATTGAATTTTAAATTTCAGAAAAGAACAGCGCAACCTCCTTTTTTGCACTTTCAACGCTATCTGACGCATGGATAATATTGAACGCCGTCGTCAAAGCGAAATCGCCCCTAATTGTGCCTGGTTCCGCGTCGGCCGGGTTGGTTGCGCCGACCGTTTTACGAATCACTCGGATGGCATCTTCCCCTTCCAACACGAATGCCACGACGGGACCGGACAAAATATATGATTTCAGCGACGGATAAAAGGGTTTTTTAATGTGTTCGTGATAGTGTTGATCCACCATCTTTTCGGTCAATGTCATCAACTTCAAGGCCATTAATTTCAACCCTCGCCGTTCAAAACGACTGATAACCTCACCCACAATTCCGCGCTGTACGCCATCCGGCTTAACAAATAGTAACGCTCGTTCTACCAATCAAAAGTCTCCTGAATTCGTTTCAGCTGTGATTTTACTTGATCGAAGGCCGTACCGCCAATCAAATCTTTTTTGGCAATGGCCGATTTCAACGTCAATGCGTCAAATACATCGCTTTCCACACGATTCGAAAACCGATGAAATTCGTCGATTTGGAGGTCTTCAAGATTCTTCTTTTGTTCGATCGCATACAGCACGACTGCGCCGGTAATATCATGGGCCTGCCGAAACGGAACGCCTTTTTTAACCAGATAATCGGCAAAATCGGTGGCCAGTAGATATCCTTTTTTGAGCGACGCATCAATCGCCTCGGTATTAAATTTTAACGTCGTGAGCATTTTTGACAGGCAATTGAGGCTATCCAACACCGTGTCCGACACGTCAAAAAGAATTTCTTTGTCTTCCTGCAAATCGCGATTATAGGTCAGCGGCAACGCCTTAATAATATGTTGCAGCGCCGTAAAATGCCCCAACACGCGGCCTGATTTTCCGCGAATCAACTCGGCGATATCTGGATTTTTCTTTTGGGGCATCAACGAACTTCCCGTTGTAAACGCATCGCCAATGGTCACAAACCCTAAAAGCGGAGAACTCCACAAAATTAATTCTTCGCACAAGCGGCTCATATGAGTCATCGCAATCGACGAGGCGGAACATAGCTCGAGAAGAAAATCGCGATCGGAAACGGCATCCATGCTGTTTCGAGTCACAGACGCGAATCCCAATTCTTGGGCGATAAACAATCGATCAAGGCCATAATTATTACCGGCCAAAGCACCGGAACCCAACGGACAAACATCGGCCGAACCAAGAACCCCCTCAAAACGAGCGCGATCACGCGAAAACTGCTCGAAATAGGCCAAAAAATGATGCGCCAACAAAACCGGCTGCGCGGGCTGGAAATGGGTGAATCCTGGGAAAATCACCTGCTGATGCGCATCCGCCAACATCCAAAGCGATTTCAATACGCCATCTACCGCTTTGATGATGACTCGGGCCTGATCTTTAACAAACAGGCGCACGTCGGTAACTACCTGATCATTACGGGATTTTCCGGTATGCATTTTTTTACCCAAATCGCCTAACGATTCAGTTACCAAGCGCTCGACGCAGCTATGTACGTCTTCATCGTCGCCAAACAGAGTCGCATCATGTCGATCATATCGGCTGAGCAACGACGTAAGACACGCGACCAGCTGATTCGATTCCGAGTCGGACAACACGCCGGCCTTATTTAAGGCTTTAGTATGCGCCATATTGACCCGCACATCGTAAACAAACAACCGGCGATCGATATGAAACGAGAAGCTAAACGCTCGCGCTTCAGAATCTAAGGATTCTCGGAATCTTCCGCCCCAGAGCTTCACTTCTTTTTCCCGTTCACCAAGGCCTGAACCTTAAGCGGCAACCCAAACAACCGAATAAATCCCGTTGCATCTTTCTGATTATATAATTCCGAATCCGTAAACGACGCCAAATCATGCAAATAAAGCGATTGATCTGCTTTTGCACCGGCGGGAACCACGTTCCCCTTATACAGTTTCAATTTCACTTTTCCGGTTACGTTAACCTGGGTCGAATCGACAAACGCATCAAGCGCTTTTCGCAATGGTGTAAACCACCGCCCGTCATAGACCAAATCAGCATATTTTAGCGCCACCTGCTCTTTATAATGCAGGGTCTCGCGATCCAACACCAACCGCTCTAATTCCCGATGCGCGGCATATAGAATCGTCCCACCCGGCGTCTCATACACCCCGCGCGATTTAATCCCCACCAATCGATTTTCAACCATATCCACTTGTCCAATACCATGCCGACCGCCCAGGTCATTCAATTTCGATATCAGATCAATCGGATTTCCTACCGGAACGCCCGATTTAAATTCGATCTCCACATATTCCGCCTTATCCGGAGCATTTTCTAACGTACTGCTCAACGTAAACACATCGGAATTCGGCTCATTGGCAGGATCTTCCAAATTGCCGCCTTCGTGACTGATATGCCAAATATTGCGATCTTCCGAATAAATTCGTTTTTTAAATTTATCCACCGGAACGCCTTTTTGTTCGGCATAAACGATACAATCTTCCCGCGAATGCAAGTTCCATTGCGGATCTTTCCACGGCGCAATAATTTTTAACGTTGGATCAAGCGCCATATAGGTTAGTTCGAACCGTACTTGGTCGTTGCCTTTGCCTGTGGCGCCGTGGGCCACCATCGTAGCGCCCTCTTTTCGGGCAATTTCGACCTGCTTTTTGGCGATCAGCGGCCGTCCAAAACTGGTACCCAACAAATATTTTCCTTCATAAATTGCACCTGCCCTAAGGGTGGGGTAAATATAGTGCGTGATAAATTCTTCGCGCAGATCTTCGATATAGACTTTCGATGCGCCCGTTTTTAGCGCCTTTTCTTTTACATCTTCCAACTCTTGGCCTTGGCCCAAATCGGCGCACATGGCGATCACGTCGCAATGATACGTTTCTTTCAACCAAGGGATCATCACAGAAGTATCTAATCCGCCTGAATATGCCAATACAACCTTTTCCATTTTATTTCTCCTTTATTAAATGCGCTAAGATTGCCCGTTGCACATGCAAACGATTTTCGGCCTGATCGATCATGACGGAATGGGATCCATGCGATACCTCGCGATCGGCTTCCTCGCCATAATGCACTGGCATGCAATGCATAAAAATCACATCTTTTTTTGCCTTTTTTAACAAATCGGCGGTGACGCGATACCCGGAGAATTCCTCCACCCTGGCCATATGTTCGGCCTCTTGGCCCATCGATACCCAGGCATCGGTATAGACCACGTCCGCCCCAACGACCGCCTTGGCGGGATCTTGGATATAATCAAACGCATACCCATTTACATCCGGCATATATTTCTTGGGACTCGACACCACAATTTTGACCCCCAAAATCGAGCAGATCATAACCAGCGATCGGCAGACATTATTGCCGTCGCCGACATAGCACACCGTCGCGTCTTGCCACTGTTTCTTTTTTTGCTGAATCGTGAGCATATCCGCCATCGCCTGACAGGGATGATGCAAATCCGATAGCGCATTAATCACGGGAACTGTCGAATACCGAGCAAACTCTTCCAAATCGGTATGCGACCGAACGCGCAGCGCTACCGCGTCCATATATCGCGAAAACAATAGGGCCACGTCTTCAACAGACTCTCTGCGGCCAAGTCCAATCTCCGAATCTTGCAGCGCAATTACATCACCACCTAATTGGCGCATGGACATTTCAAACGAAATGCGAGTTCGCGCCGACGGTTTTTGAAACACCAACCCCAATGTTTTTCCCTTCAGCGATTGGCTTGATTTGCGCCGCGCCAAAGCCAATAGTTCTAAAATTTCATCGCGCGAAAAATCATCGACAGCCAAAAAATGTTTCACAGCGACCTCGAAATCATGGTTCCAATACCAACATCCGTAAATATTTCCAATAACACGGCATGTTCCGTGCTCCCATTAATAATATGCACTTGCCCCACATTATTTTCTACAGCGGAAATTGAGCAGGCGAGCTTCGGCAACATTCCACCCTTGATATCAGGATGCTCCATCAACGCCTGCGCCTCGTCCAACGAAATCAAGTTCCGCAACTGCCCTTCGATCAACACCCCAGGAACATCGGTCAAATAAATCAATTTCAACGCATTCATCGCAATCGCTAGCCCCTCCGCTACATGATCCGCGTTCATATTGAGCGTCTCGCCGTCGCGGCTGATCGCCACCGACGAAATCACGGGAATATAGCCCTTATCGGCAAGCGTATTCAAAAGAGTCACATCTACTTCAACAATATCGCCGACAAACCCCAATTTTTCATTAGGTTTTCGCTTCGCAATTAATAAATTGGCGTCTTTACCGGACAATCCCACGGCTTTACCGCCGATTTGATTAATCAAGGACACGATTTCATTATTAATCTTGCCAGTCAGTACCATCTCGGTGATTTCCATCGTCTCGGAATCCGTCACCCGAAGCCCGTCCACAAACACAGCCTCTTTTCCCACTTTGTTCATCCATTTGGAAATTTCTTTTCCACCGCCATGGACAATAATGGGATTGATGCCGACATATTTCAGAAGCACAATATCTTTGGCGAACATCGACTTTAGATTGTCGTCGATCATCAGCGAGCCGCCGTATTTAATAATCATCGTTTTACCCGAAAACTTCTTGATATAGGGCAACGCTTCGACGAGCATTTTGGCTTTTTCTATTTTTTCTTGAATCAACGCATGCTCCTTAGTTATAGGCGGTATTGATATCAATATATTTTTTGGTCAAATCGCTGCCCCACGCCGTGGCGTTGGATTTTCCCAAATTCAAATCGAGCGTAATCCTGACCAGATCGTTTTTGAGATATTCTACGACATCCGGTCTAGAGAACGGAACCAACTGTCCCTTTTTCAAAATCGGATAATCGCCAAAAAACAGATCCACTTTTTCAGGATTCAACTTCACATCCGGATTTTTCGATGCCGCCATCACCACCCGCCCCCAATTGGGATCGGATCCGTGAATCGCCGTCTTGACCAGGGGAGACTCAATCACATTTTTTGCAATCCGCCGCGCGTCGCTTCGTTTTGTCGCGCCATTTACCTGCATCTCAATCACTCGCGTCGCCCCTTCACCATCCTGAACCAACATCTTTGCCAAGGTCAAACACGCCTCGAACAAAAGCTCTTTAAACTCTTCTTTCAAGGCATTAGTCAACGTAAATCGTTTTTCACCCGTCGCCAAAATGACCACCATATCGTTAGTCGACGTGTCCGTATCCACCGAAATCATGTTAAACGTGTCGTCGTTCACTTCGGTTAAAATCGTCTGTAACGTTCGCTGATCAATCAACAAATTGGTCACAAAATAGGTGAGCGTCGTCGCCATATTGGGAGCAATCATCCCCGCCCCCTTGGACATTCCCGCAACCACTACGGTTTGTCCGCCGATTTTGCGTTCAGCAAACACGGTTTTCATAAACGCGTCGGTCGTCATAATCGCTTCAGCAACCGCCTGGCCATTTTTCGCCTTTTTATCTTCAAACAGCTCATCAATACCCGCTTTAACTTTATCCATAGGCATCGGCACACCGATAATTCCGGTCGAGCCCACCCCAACTTCGTTGACTGATAGCCCCAAGATCTTGGCAACCTGACCTACCATCGCCTTATTGTCGCGAATTCCCCGCTCACCCGTGGCGGCATTAGCATTACCCGAATTCACCAGAATCGCTTTTAGAGTATTATTCTTAATCGCCTTGCGCGTGTGAACCACCGACGAGGCCGCGAAATGACTTTGCGTAAACACTCCGGCACTGGCACAGGCATTGGGCACATAAATAAACGCCAAATCTTTCTTGCGGGGTTTGATTCCGCAATGAATGCCGTTGGCAAACACGCCTGGGATATCGGTAATCATCTTAGACATAATTCGGAAGCTGTTTTAGCCCCATCGTTTCATCCAAACCAAACATACAATTCATATTCTGAACCGCCTGACCCGACGCACCTTTCAGTAGATTATCAATCGCAGCGAAAATTACAATCTTTTTTTGCTTCTCGATGACCTTAAATGAAATCAAGCAATTGTTCGATCCGGACACGTATTTGGTGCTAGGAGTAGCCAAATCCGGCATCACCTGAATAAACGGTTCGTTCCCATAGGCCGCTTGATAAATATCCACCAGATTCTCATGCGATAGATTTTCCGTGTTATCGATATAAATCGTAGCCAAAATCCCTCGATTCATCGGAACCAAATGCGGAGAAAAAAGTACCGATACACCGGTCGCTTGTTCAATCTCCGGGGTATGTCGGTGCGCCCCGGTTCCATAGGCCGATAAGCCTTCATTAGCCTCGCAAAACAACGAGGATTCTTTTAATGCCTTACCCGCTCCGGACACACCCGATTTTGCATCCACCACAACGGGACTTTTTATATAGTTTGCCAATGGATGCAACCCAAACACACTGCCGGTCGAATAACAGCCGGGATTTGCGCACACCTGACTTTTCGCTATTTTCTTGCGAAACAATTCGGTGAATCCCAAGGGTACTTCGGACAGCAAATGCGCCCCTTCATGCCGAACCCCATAATATTTTTCAAAAAGAGCCGGATCGGTCAACCGAAAATCGGCCGACAAATCGATGATTTTGAATGGATTTTGCGCCAAGCCCGCCAAAAACGCATGGGATTGGCCATGAGGCAGAGCCAAAAACAAAACATCCACATCAAGCGGCGGCGATGCAGGATCAAACGCCTCATACGGCGGAATGTCCCGCAAAAACGGATACACCGTCTTCCCAACATGTTGCTTGGAAAAAACGTGGGTAATGGCGACTTCAGGGTGAAGATAACAGAGCTTGCACAGCTCTAGACCCGTATAGCCGGTTGCCCCGACAATACCGACCCGTATCATCTACGGTTATTCGCGATCTTTCATTCGCACGGCCTTGGATCCCACGCGTTCACGTAAATACGTCAATCGTGCGCGGCGCGCTTTACCCTTTTTAATTAATTTAATTTCGGACACAAGAGGCGAATGCATTAGAAAACTCTGCTCCACGCCAACACCCTCAACCACCCGACGAAGCGTCAAGCTGGATCGAGACATATGACCGTGCATCTTCACAATCGTACCCTCAAATTTCTGAGTTCGTTTTTTCTTTCCTTCCACAATGGTCTTGGAAATTTGGACCTGGTCTCCGACGCGAAGTGCCGGGACTCCTTCTTTCATTTGACTCTTTTCGATCGCATCAAGTATGGGGTGTTGCATCTGTTTCCTCCTTCAAAATCCGCGTCAGTTCTGTCCGATCCGTCGCGTCAAACTCATTTTCGATTAACAATTCCGGTCGATCCAACAAGGTTCGCCGTATCGACTCTTTCCTTCTCCACAGGGCCATCTGGCGATGGTGACCCGACAACACAATTTCCGGTACTTGTTTCCCCTCAAACTCTCGAGGGAGGGTATAGTGCGGATACTCTAACAACCCGCTAACAATAGAATCCTCTTTCACACACGCTTGCTTTCCAACGACTCCGGGAAGTAAGCGAATCACCGATTCGGCCATAATCAATGCCGGACTTTCACCTGAAGATAACACAGTGTCTCCGACCGAAAATGACTCTATCGCAAACAACTCAAAAAGTCGCTCATCGATCCCCTCGTAATAACCGCACAAGATGATGAATCCCTTTTCGTTGGATAGCGCCAGAGCATCGGCCTGAGTGTAAGGCTTACCTTTTGGGCAAGTATATAGTAATCGATAGTGTTCATACTGATCAATACTTCGTATAGCGCGGCTGATCACATCGACCTTCATCAGCATCCCGCGCTCTTCGCCAAACGGGTAATCGTCGACCTTATGATGCTTATCCGTCGCAAACTCGCGAAGATCGATAAACTGGATATGGAACACACCCGCGTGGGCCGCTTTTCCAAGCAGCCCTTTCAGAAAGAAAGAACGCATTTCGCTTGGAAATAGCGACAGGATAAAAACGTTCAATGCTTATTGGGGAAGCGGTTCGATTTTACCAACGGCGTTAATGTGTTGAACCAGGCCATCCTTAATAATAATTTCCATCGCGCCCAGCTTTTCATACAAATTGTCACCGGTATTGACGGCAACAAAACCGTCCACCATACCCTGAACAAAATGAGTATTAAGCTGCAGAGTCTTTACCGAATCCATCCGTCGTTGCAATTCGCCGATGGATTGGGTGAGCTCAAATCTCTCTGCTTCAAGGCGCATCCTGAAATTTTGGATATCCGGACCATTGCCACCCTTTGCGACAGATTCCGCTTTTTTCTGAATGTCACCAATCTTAAATTGAGCCACTTTAATGGCTTCCTGAATCTCAAACATCATATATTCTTTAAATTTTTCAGTGACAACCGCTTTGATGGTAACGGTACGTTTTAATGTAACGGTGGCTGCTTTTTCCTTTTCTTTTTCTTTAGACACTGGCGGCTCCCTTTTGATGTTCTTTACCAGTCATAATCTCGACGGCCACTTTTTTATCGGCTTTTGCGCCGGCGGCTTTTACTACGGTGCGAATCGCGTTGGCGATCCGCCCGTCTTTGCCAATCACTTTACCCACGTCGTCGGGGGCGGCGCTAACTTCCAGCACCACAATACTTTCCCCAACGGTTTCGATCACATGAACTTCTTCGGGACGATCGACCAAGGATTTGACGATCATTTCCACTAAGGCTTTCATTTATTTCTTGGCTGCCTCTGCCTTTTGTTTCTTTGTTACGCCAGGCGTTTTAGGAACTTTAGTTTTCTTAGGAACCAGTCCTTTTTGAGCCAACAACCGTTGTACGGTGTCCGAAGGCAATGCGCCAACAGATAACCAATACTTTATGCGATCTTCAACGACGTCGAACCGGACAGGATCCAATGCAGGGTCATACACTCCAACCTCTTCAATAATTTTGCCGGAACGAGCAAATGTACGATGTGCGATAACCAGCCGATAAAACGGATCTTTTTTACGGCCTATGCGTTTGAGCCTAATTCTAACCAAAATGACACCTCCAGAAAATAGTTTCGCGATTATACCTGCATGTAGAGCAAATACTCAATATCGGATTTAGACAAGCTCACCAATTGCTTGCGTTCAAGACCACTGTCTACAACGGCCTCGAACAACATTTGCTTACGCCGCTTAAGCTCGATCATTTTTTCTTCGATCGTGCCATGCATCAGGAGCCGGATCACCATCACTTTTTGCGTTTGACCGATACGATGCGCACGATCCGAGGCCTGGTTTTCGACCGCAGGGTTCCACCATGGATCAAGATGAAACACGTAACTGGCTCGAGTTAAATTCAATCCGAATCCACCCGTCTTTAGACTGATCAGAAAGACCGACGGTTTATCGCTAGCCTGAAAACCGGCAACGAGGGCTTTCCGACGGGGAACCGGTGTTTTCCCGTCCAACCGATGGAAGGGGATTTTCGCTTTTTTCAGGTGCGGCCCAAGTACGTCTAAAAACGTTGTAAATTGGGAGAAAATTAACGCGCTGTGTCCTTCGGAAAGCAGTTCCTGCACCTTTTCAAGGAGATACACGATCTTGGGAGACGGTTCTTTTAATTTGGGGTCCAGCAATGCCGGACTGACGCAAATCTGCCGCAGCCGCAAAATCGCCGTAAGCGCAATCAAGCGAGCCTTGTTTAAAGTATATTTCGAAAACGCCTGATCAATCGTCCGGCGAACTTCTTCCACCACGGTCGCATACAGTTTTTTCTGGTGATCGGTGAGCATCAAAAAGACGTCTGATTCGGTCTTGGCGGGAAGCTCGGCCAAAATTCGAGTTTTTGACCGGCGCAACACAAACGGCTTGGTGCGCTGGATCAGTCGATGCACGTGACCTTCCTCGCGAAGTAATCCTTGAAAATCTTTGTATTGTCCCAATAATCCGGGAACGGCCAAATCGATAATGGAATAATATTCGCCCAGGTGATTTTCAAAGGGCGTGCCCGTTAAACACAATTTAAATTCACCCTGCAACTTGCGAGCGGCGTGAGTGCGGCCCGCAACCATATTTTTTACCACCTGCGCTTCATCAAAAATAATGACCTGGAAATGCGCTTTCGATAAACTCTCGATATCTCTGCGAACTAAATCATAGGTAGTAATAACGACATCAGAATCCGAAAAGACCGGCCTTCGAACGGAGCCTGCATACTCCGTAATGCGAAATTTTGGAAAAAACCGTTCGATTTCCTGCCGCCAATTAAAAATAAGGCTGGGAGGAACAACAATCAAATGAACCGACTTTTTCTTTCGTTCGGATACCCAGGCCAAAAAAGCAATCGCTTGAATAGTTTTACCCAACCCCATGTCGTCTGCCAAACAAGCGCCTAATCGGGATTCGTAAAGAAAGGCGAGCCAATCGAGACCTTCTTTTTGATAGTCGCGCAACTGCCCTTTCAGGCCGGACGGCAATGTTCGCTTTTCCAATTCATGAAATCCCAAGAGCCGATCAAAAATGGCGGCATCTGTAGGAGACAGTTTTAGCTGAACCCCCTCTTTTTTCATCCAAAGCCAATCCAAAATTTCGAGTCGCGGAATCTGCACAATATTTTGCTGTTTGGGTTTGCCTTTTTGGGATTCTTTCATCATGCCTGCGATATTCATGAGCGCCTGGCGGGTTTTTGGATCCAGGATAAATACCTTGCCGTCTTTTTCGATAAACCCATCTCCGGTTAACGCCGCTTCCCATTCTTCACGGGTTAATTCCTGATTGGCAAAGAAAACCTGAGGGTTTACTTCAAACCAATCGATTCCCGATCGGGTATTGAGAACGACTTGCCAGCGAACCACTTCGATCGGTTTTTTATGAAACGTGAGGCGAATATGTTGCTTGGCTAACTCCGCATGAAAATCATCCAAGCGATCAAAAAAAAGTTTTAATGGAATCCCGTCGACATAATCGCGACCAAAGGAATGATAAGGAAGTGTAAACAGCAACATTTCCTTATCACCATCCATTTTTACTAACCGCCAAGAGGAATTGATATAAAAAAGGCGTTCCTCATATTTATGCGCCTCAAACCACTCGAAAAAAGAGTCTACTTCTTTTGGTTTCTTTGGCTTTGCCTTAAAAAGAAATTCCGAGATCTCGCTTCGGGGCAAAATCATGATTCCATCGCATTCAATTTCAGGATGCAACACCGCTTTATCATGACGACCCGGCTGAACAGCAATCTGATACGTCGCCTCCATTGGTTCCGCTCGATCCACGATGCAATGCTTGGGATCAAAAGCAATCGGCAACGCATTAAATTCGGAAACCGAAATAATGGTGGAATGATCCAATGGCTGAAAATTGAGGTTTTTACTTGAATCGGGAAAGGCTTCCCATCCCGCCGAATCCACAAAATATCCCAATCGCATGGAATTCAGGTCCGCGACAAATAGTTGGCCAAGCAACAATAAACGACCATAAATTTTTCCGTCAATCGCTCCCACTCGCTTGATTTCTATGTGGTCAGCCACAGCATGGAGGGCAATTTTTTTCTCAAGCTTAAAATCAGGATCCCACTTCAGCGCCAATCGACCCTGGGGCCCATTAATATAAATAGGATAGTCAATCTTTCGGCCTTGAAAGACCTGAAGAAATTCTGCTTCCACCGATCCATAGCCAATCGACTTCCGCGCAACGTGCCGAAACTCCGGCGGAACAAACGTCGAAAACGGCGAAATTGGCTTGCCACCCAACATGTAACGAGGGCGAAGCGAGCCAAACGCGCCCTTCTCTAAAAAAATGGCAAATGCTACTTTATCTTCAGCCATGGCAATTGAAAACACACTATACATTACCGCCTCTCGCTGTCAAAAAACGCCTCGTCCGCCCGTTTGGATGATGCGTCAGGCCGGCCGCTATCTTAAAGAATATCGCGACATCCGATCTAAATACCCATTTATGACCATGGTTAAAACACCGGAGTTGGCAACCACTGTTACCCTGCAGCCGATCGAACGATTTGGGTTCGACGCCGCCATCATATTTTCCGACATTCTGGTGGTAGCCGAAGCCCTGGGAGGACAGCTGGAATTTGTCGAGGGAATCGGCCCTGTGTTTCACAACCCCGTTCGCGCACCCCGCGACCTCACTCACCTAAATCCCTCTGACATCGAAGAAAAATTAAATTATGTGTGTGAGGCTATAAAACTAACAAAGCAGTCGTTGAATGGAACACCGTTGATCGGATTTGCCGGCGCACCGTTTACCGTTGCGTCGTATATGGTCGAAGGCCGCCCGTCCCAAACATTAAGAAACATGAAATCGGCGATGTACGATCTAAAGCCCCTGCTGGACATGATTACGGAAGCAACCATTACCTATCTAAACGCTCAGGTTGAGGCGGGCGTAGACGCTATCCAAATTTTTGATACCTGGGCCGGCCTCCTTTCTCTGGAAGATTTTATGGAATTTTCTGTCCCCTACATCCAACGGATCATTTCTACAATTAAGGTCCCGGTCACTGTTTTTTGCAAAGGTCGCCATGCACCGAAATTCCAAGACATTGGCGCCAATGTCATTGGCTTCGATTGGCAAACAGATTTAGGCGAAATACGTCAGAGTCTGCGTCCCTCGGTGGGAATCCAGGGAAATATGGATCCCTGTCTTTTCTTTGCTTCAGCCGAAGTCATTACGCGAAAAACAAATGCTTTGGTGGACAAAATGAGCGATCGTCCCGGTTATATCTTTAATTTAGGCCACGGAATTTTGCCGGAAACCGATCCTGAAAAAGTCAGGCTGGTCGTGGATTTGGTTAAGAATGCACATTACCGCTGAACACGTCGAAAAATACAACATCACCGCCCCACGCTACACTAGCTATCCCACGGCGCCAGCCTGGAAAGATGGTTTCCCTGAAGCTGACTATCGGGCCGTCCTTTCGGGCCTAGTAGGCCCGCTTTCCATATATATACATATCCCGTTCTGCGAATCGATGTGCTACTACTGTGGCTGCAATGTGACCATCCGCAAGCAAAAGCCGGAAGTGGCAGACGAATACATCGATTTTCTGTCCAAAGAAATTCGCCTGGCGTCCAACGGCCAACGCGTAAAGCAATTGCACATCGGAGGCGGAACCCCCAATTTTCTTTCCGAGAAGCAATTGCGTCGCCTAACGGAGGTTATACATCAGAATTTTAAGCTAGATCCTGACGCCGAAATTTCGATTGAGTTAGACCCGCGGCATCCTATCCATTTTGGGTTGTTAAAAGAATTGGGTTTTAATCGCCTGTCGATGGGAATCCAGGACTTCAATCCTGAGGTTCAAAAAGCAATCAACCGGATTCAGCCATTCGACTTGGTTTCTCATCTCATGAACGAAATTAGAAGATTAAATTTTCACTCCGTTAATTTTGACCTGATTTATGGACTTCCCCATCAACACAGCCTGGACGACACGATTCAAAAAACAATTTCGCTTAAACCCGATCGAATCGCGCTTTACAGCTACGCGCATGTTCCATGGCTGAAACCGCATCAAAACCTCATGCCTTCGGACGCCTTCCCCTCCGACAATCAAAAAATCGAGCTGTTTTTACAGGCGCGAAACCAGCTTATCGACGGCGGCTACCTAGCCATCGCGATGGATCATTTCGCTTTAAAAACAGATTCTTTGGCCACAGGCCCGCTCTATCGCAATTTTATGGGGTATACGTTGCATCCAACCGATGATTTCGTTGGGTTTGGCGTCTCCTCCATCGGCTTTTGCTCCAACCACTACGTTCAAAACACCAGAGATCTAAAAGAATATTATGATCGGCTATCACGGGACGAATTGCCGGTAAGCCGCGGCTTAAAACTTTCCCAGGATGACATCATTCGACAGTGGACGATCAATCAAATGATGTGCCATTTCAAAATTGACAAGTCGGAATTTCAACGTAAATTTAGCCTCAACTTCAATGACTATTTTGATATGGAATTTGATCCCGATCTGGTTAAACAAAACCAAAGCCATGTTGTTGCAACGGAACTGGGCCGCTTGTTTGTTCGAAATATTTGCGTGAAATTTGACGCTTATTTATTGGCGCAAAAATTTTCCAAGACCGTATGAATTGCCATTGCGGATCTAAAAAACCGTTTTCTGAGTGTTGCGAACCCTTAATACTGGGCCTGCGCCAAGCTAAGACCGCGGAAGAACTGATGCGGTCGCGCTACAGCGCCTATGTGGTCGGTGCGACAACGTATCTCATCGATACCATTGATCCGGACAGCCGGTACCCCGAGATGGAAACCGATTTGCGCAACTGGATTGAAAGCTCGGAGTGGTTGGGGCTGGAAATAGTGAACGTCAAAGAGGAAACAGTCGAGTTTATCGCCCACTATAGGCAAAATGGCAAAAAGCTCAAACACCACGAGCGTTCAGCATTCAAAAAAGTTTCAGGCCGTTGGATCTGCGATCCGTTGGGATCGACGTTTCCATGATGGATCTTTCCTGGCCATTGGTTATTTTTGTTGCGTGGGTTGCCGGAGAGTTTGTACACCGCTGGACACGCCTGCCTCGCATCAGCGTCTATGGATTAGTAGGGTTTTTGTCCGCCCATGCTCAACTGGGTCTACTTCCGGCGTCTGGTGGATACCGTCTAAACCTGGCCGCCAACGTTGCCTTCGGTCTTATCTTATTCGAATTTGGGTACCGTATTAACCTACGGTGGCTTTTGATAAATCGATGGATTGGACTAACGGCGCTCTTGGAGTCCGTAAGCACATTTGCCGTAGTCTACGGGGTGGCGCGCCTTTTTGACTTATCCGTCACAACTTCGATGCTTTTATCCGCCTTAACAATGTCAACGTCGCCCGCTGCGCTTATGCGCGTGGTTAATGAACAAAGGAGTTCCGGCCAAGTCACGGAGAGAGCGCTGCACCTGACCGCGTTCAATTGTTTATTGGCCGTATTTGTCTACAAAGTAATCCTTGGATTTTGGGTCTTTCAAAGTTCAGGCAGCCTTTTTCAGGCCGTTTGGAGCAGCCTGGTTGTGCTGGTTTTTTCTATAGGACTTGGCGCGGTGTTTGGTGTTGCGGTCCCAGGCCTACTGAGATCTCAAGGAAGCGCCGGACGGGATTCAACCATTGCCTTTGCGCTGTCGGTTGCCCTCTTGGTGGTTCTAACCCATGCATATAAATTTTCTCCGGTTTTGGCGACATTGACGTTTGGTTTTGTCGCAAAATATCGACGCGTCTCATTCAGTCAGACCCAAAGAAACTTTGGTACGTTAGGCGATCTTTTAACGATCGTCTTATTTGTTTTCGTGGCTACGACTTTGGAATGGAAACATGTGACTGCAGGAGCAGGGTTAGCTTTGGTTGTCGTCGCAGCCAGGCTTGTTGTTAAAACCGTTTCTGTTGGCATGCTCGCCCAACTGAGCGGAATTTCTTGGCGCAAGGGCATCCTAACTGGTATTGCCCTGAGTCCAATTTCTGTTTTCGTCATCCTAATATTGGAACAAACTCGAAACATGGGAATTGATCTGGTGGATACCTTGGCGCCTTTAGCCGCGGTAACATTAATATTAGAAATTGTCGGCCCCATTTTCACGCAGCAAGCCTTGATTTTTGCCGGGGAAGCGCCGGAAACATAATATGCCATTAACGTCGTTTAATTCATCGCGGCCATTGACCATGGGAGTCGAATTGGAACTCCAGCTTGTTAGCATGAGCGATTTCGATCTTGTTTCCGCAAGCTCAGATATTCTTCATTTAATCAAAAGGAATCCTCTTTCGAGAAACATTCAACCGGAATTTACGGAAAGCATGATTGAACTTTCGACAGACATTCATTCAAATTTTACAGATCTATTTAACCAACTTAAGGCACTGAGAAATACACTCGTGAACGCCGGAGACGCGTTAAATGTGGGTGTTTGCGGAGGAGGCACTCACCCTTTTCAACAATGGTCCGAACGCAAGTTATTCCCAAAACCTCGTTATCGGGAAGTGTCAGCGTTATATGGCTATTTGATCAAACAATTTACCGTTTTCGGACAACACATTCATATCGGTTGTCAATCCGGAGACGATGCTCTGTTCTTACTACATTCGCTCAACCGGTATATTCCTCATTTCGTCGCGCTTGCCGCTTCTTCGCCATATGTTCAAGGTATCGATACGCTAT